>CAYZPF010000006.1:0-19521 GCA_964479995.1 uncultured Muribaculaceae bacterium
ATTGCGGCAAGTCCTCTCAAAGATCTCTCAAGATAGGTCTGGTTAAAAAGGTAACCCGGACGGGTAAAGAGTTCTCTGCGCGCAATCTTTTCGTTGGTCACATTATTGCCATTAATGACAATTCTGTTAAAATTGGCGGGCTTACCTTCAAATATGCGCATCTCAACATCTACCGAATCACCGGAGATAGATTTCTCAACGGGATGGACTCTGAAAAATAGATATCCCTGGTCTCTGTACATTTTTGAGATATTACCGTCCTCTGCGTCATAAAGACGCTTCTCCATAGAGACAACATCATATACGTCCCCTTTGCCAATCCTGAGAATACTGTTAAGCTGCTCTCCGGAGTAAATAGAGTTACCTGTCCAGGTGATATCCCTGAAATAGTATCTGCTCCCTTCATCAATCACAATATTGAGCCCCAGCCTTCCATCTTCAACATAGAAGAGTGAGTCTTTGACTATCTTTGCATCACGGAAACCGGCTTCGCTATATTTTTGCAATAACAGTTTCTTGTCGTTCTCAAACTCCTTTTCATTAAATTTTTTACTACTGAAGAAGTTAACAAGACGTTTGTCTCTGGTCTTTTTCATTGCCCATGCGAGCTTTGACTCCCTTATATTATCATTGCCCTCAATAAATATCTTTTTGATCTTTACCTTTTGCTTTCTGTCAACCACAAAAGTTACAATAACTGCATTTGCAATTACGGTGTCCTCTTCGTGGCGCGCTGTAACCGTAGTGTTAAGGAAACCCTTTTCAACATAGTATTTTCTGATTATTTCAGATGTTGAGGAGATTACATAATCTGAAAGTTCCCCTCCTCTTCTAAGCTTTACTCTCTCATTGATATCCGATTTCTCTCCGCTCCTAATCCCTTCGAACTCCCATCTTGAAACTCTTGGCCTCTCCTGTACGGCAAAGTTCAGATAAACAGTATCTCTCTTGATTGAATCAATGTAAAAACCAACATCAGAAAAGAACCTCTGCATCCAGATTCTTTTAATTATTGAGGAGATCTCCTCACCTGGAATAGTAATCCTGTCTCCTTTTGACAATCCTGTAAGAGAGAGTATTTGCTCTGCACTGTGAAAATTGGCTCCGGAAATTCTTAAACCTCCAATAATATACTCCTGAGGTTTGTTATAATCTACAACCACCTCTTTGGGTGAAACTATATCCTGAGCCACGGCTCTGTAAAAGGTAGATAAGACAAGTATTAAAAGGATAAACCGTAACGACTTCATCTGTAAATTTCGTCTGTAAAAATGCAAAGATAAATTATTATTTGTATCTAAGCTGAGTTTAATTGATTTTATTAATCTGATCTCCTGTCTTTCCATACCGTCTTTCTCTATTGGCATAAGTCTCGAGAGCTTTTTCAAAATCAATTTTGCGAAAATCGGGCCAAAGAGTTTCAGTAAAATAGAATTCGCTGTATGCGCATTGCCACAGCATATAGTTGCTGATTCTTTGCTCTCCGCTGGTCCTTATGAGAAGATCGGGGTCGGGAATGGAGGCGGTACTTAAAAGGGAGTTAAAAACATCTACGGTAAGCTGTTGATCTAAACAGGTTTCACCTGATCTTATCCTCTCAAGATAACTATTAGCTGCCTGAACTATATCCCACTTACCACTATAACTTAAAAATATAACAAGCGTAAGAGTTTTGTTAACAAAGGTCAACTCCTCAATCTCCTTGATTTTAGCATTGAGGGAGTCGCCCAGCCTGCTCTTATCACCTATAACCAGAAATCTGACACCATTCTTCATAAGGGTAGCCTTCTCATTTATCATGGCATTAATCATAAGCTCCATCAAACCCAGTACTTCGTTTTTCGGCCTGCTCCAGTTCTCTTCAGAAAAGGCAAAGAGGCTCAGATACTTTACCCCTTTCTCAACGGCAAGTTCGGTTACGGCTCTAACAGATTCAACCCCCGCTTTATGTCCCTCCAATCTTTTCAAACCTCTGCTTTTAGCCCATCTGCCGTTTCCATCCATTATAATGGAGACATGTTTTGGAATTTTACCCGTCATATTAATATAGTATAATATTACTAAATATTTCTTTTATCCACTCCCCACATCAACTTTTCCCTAAGAGCCTGTATAAAACTCCCATTATTAAGAGATATATATTTGAGTGTAGATTCGGCTTTTGTAATAGTAACTTTAACTCCGGCCGGTATGGTAAAAGCTCTGTTGTCCAAGCTAAGAATGGCCTCTCCCAACCTGCTCTCAATATATATTTCTAACGAAGAGTCGTCTGAAATTACAAGAGGTCTAACATTGAGGTTATGCGGGGCAATAGGGGCGAGGATCAAGGCCTTGACTCCCGGAAGGGCGATAGGCCCCCCAACGCTCAATGAATATGCAGTAGAGCCTGTCGGGCTTGCCAGAACAATGCCGTCCGACCAGTAAGGAGGCAGTTCTAATCCGTTAATCTTAACATGGGTGGACATCATGGAGGGGTCTCTCCTCTGGAACGAAACCTCATTTAAAGCAAAATGGCAAAAACCCTTAGGCATTGCACTGGTAGCCACCTTAAGCAAGCTCCTCTCCTTAATATGATACTCTCCTGCAATTAACCTCTCAATCCACTCATTACCAAGGTTAGAATCAATACTGGTCAAAAAGCCTAATCTCCCGAAATTTATCCCAACCACAGGAATATCCCGCCCTTTAATAATTGTTATAGACTCAAGCAATGTGCCGTCTCCTCCAAAGCAGATAAAAATACGGATATCCTCGGGTAAATCGCTTTCACTTGTAAAAAGAGAGCCCGAAGGGACTTTCATATAGCTGTTATCGCACAATTTCAGATAAAAAGGGCGATAATAAGATAGGGATACCCCTTTGTTTTCAAGGGCCTCCAGGATGCCTGAAACTCTCTTTATCCACTTTTCATTTACCTCTCTTGCAAAAATTGCTATCTTCATTATTTGATTAAAATCAATTATTCTTCAAAAATAAGTATTTTTGCATCCACTATGACAAAGTTAAGCGTAAATATTAATAAATTTGCTACCCTCAGGAATGCCCGCGGGGGTAATTTACCCGATGTGCTCAAAGCTGCAAAAGATTGTGAAAGATTTGGGGCACAAGGTATTACTACACATCCAAGACCCGACGAAAGACACATAAGATACAGAGATGTATATGATCTAAAGCCACTACTCACTACCGAATTTAACATTGAAGGTAACCCGGAGGAGTCATTTGTCAGACTTGTACTGGAAATTCTTCCGGCTCAGGTAACACTAGTTCCCGATGCTCATGATGTTATAACTTCCAATGCCGGATGGGACACTAAAAATAATCTGAAATTCCTCAAAACCATCTGCAAAAAATTCAAAGATGCCGGAATAAGAACCTCAATCTTTGTTGACCCCAATCCGGAAATAATCAAATATGCAGCCGATACGGGGTGTGACAGAGTAGAGTTATATACAGAAGAATATGCCCGCCTATACTCCCTTGGGGAGAGGGAGAGCGCAATAGAGCCATATATCAAAGCAGCAGAAGCGGCTACATGGGTTGGTCTCGGATTAAACGCAGGACATGATCTGAGTCTGAATAACCTCTCCTATTTTCATAAAAATATCCCTCATTTGCTTGAAGTATCCATTGGGCACGCACTTATATGTGATGCCATTTACCTGGGGCTTGAGAATACTATTCAAGCTTATCTTAGAGAGTTGAGAAATAATTAATATATTTGTAGTCTAAATTAGAAATCAGATGAAAAACAGATCACTTATCTTTAACATTGTTCTTTCTGTAGCGGTAGTTATTTTGTTCATACTGCACTTCACATCCAAACCGGAGATCAAATATGCCGGAGAAGCTGTACAAAACGAATATGCCTGTGCAGGAGATATTGTCTATCTTCACGTTGACTCTCTAATAAACCAGTACGACATGTTCAACGATCTTCGTTCTGAATTTGAGAGCAAAGCGCAGATAATCCAGAACGATATAAACAAGCGAAGCCGTACATTTGAAAACGATGTTAAGGATTTCCAGCAGAAGGTTCAAAAAGGGCTTATAACCAGATCTCAAGCCGAAGCGCAACAGCAATCTCTGGCACAGCGTGAACAGGAGTTACAAAATTATGTACACCAAAAGCAGCAGGAGATGGCAGAAGAGGAGGGAGTTCTTTACAGGAAAGTTTTTGACGCATTGAACAATTATCTTAAAAAGATGAATCAGGAGAAGAGATACTCTCTTATCATAAACACGAACTCCACAACAAATACCGTTCTTGACGGTGACCGCTCACTGGACATCACAGAGATGGTGCTTGAAGGACTCAACAAAGAGTATATTCAACAGAGATCAAAAAAATAGTAAGAGAAAAATTGGGTGAGAATTGCAATTCTTTCATGTTTTTATCCGTACCGCGGCGGTATAGCTCAGTTCAATGCCAGCCTGTTTAATGAATTAAGCAAACAGCACAATATAAAAGGATTTAATTTTACCAGGCAATACCCAAACCTTCTTTTCCCGGGTAAGACCCAATATGTTACAAAACAGGATATAGCAATACAAGTGCCCTCACACAGAGTGCTTGACTCTATTAATCCCATCTCCTACTTAAAAAGTGTGCGTGAAATCACTGAATGGAAGCCCGACCTGCTCATTATGCGGTACTGGAACACCTTCTTTGCCCCCTCATTAGGGTATGTAGGGAGAGGAGTTAGAAAAAGCGGGACTAAAGTCATCTCGATACTTGACAATGTGATACCCCATGAGAGAAGATTCTATGACACTCCATTTACCAAATATTTCTTAACCTCTTCAGATGCATATATAGTTCTTTCGGGAGCTGTAGGCGATGAACTGCTTCATCTTAAACCCGATGCCAACTTCAAAATAATACCGCATCCGGTTTATAACCATTTTGGAGAGAAGATCCCAAGAGAGGAGGCCTTAAAAAAACTCAAGCTGAATACAGATAAAAAGAACATCCTCTTCTTTGGGCTCATAAGGGAGTACAAGGGGCTCGACATCTTAACAGAGGCTTTTAACAAGCTGGACGATAGCTATCAGCTAATTATTGCAGGCGAACCTTACGGCAGTTTTGAAAAATACGAAGCTCTGATAAATGCATCCCCGGCAAAGGATAGGATTAAGCTATTTACCCGTTATATATCTGATGCCGAGGTCCCTGTCTTCTTCTCAGCTGCCGATGTAGTGGTTTTGCCTTACAGGACAGCAACCCAAAGCGGCATAAGTGCGGTGTCTCACCATTTCAATGTACCGATGGTGACTACCAATGTAGGGGGATTGAAAGAGGCAATTGGAGAGACAGGCACAGGAGTTGTTGTAGATGAGCCGGAAGCAGAGAAAGTTGCAGAGGGAATAATCTCCTTCTTTGAAGGGGGAAAACGGGAGGAGTACATAAAAGCAATTGAAAAATTAAAAGAGAGTCTCTCCTGGGAGCAATTTGCAGTCAAATTAATAGATTTTTACAACGAAATTTAATTAAAAACGGATATGCTTGAAGCAATTACAAAAACCGAATTTGATTTTCCCGGACAATCAGGAAAATATACCGGCAAGGTAAGAGATGTTTACTTCATTGGCGAAGAGTTTATGGTGATGATTGCCACAGACAGAATATCGGCCTTTGATGTAATATTACCCAAAGGGATACCACATAAAGGACAAGTACTAAACCAAATAGCCTCAAGATTTCTGGACAGCACACAGGATATAGTCCCAAACTGGAAGATAGCCTCTCCCGATCCGATGGTTACGGTAGGATATAAGTGTAATCCTTTCCCTATTGAGATGATTGTAAGAGGTTATCTTACCGGCAGCTCGTGGAGAGCCTATAAATCCGGAGCAAGATCAATATGCGGTATCTCCATTCCCGATGGAATGAAAGAGCACCAAAAGTTTGAGGAGCCCATAATAACACCTACCACAAAGGCAGAACAAGGCGAACATGACCAGGATATCTCACGGGAAGAGATAATCGCAAAAGGGCTTGTTAGCGAAGAGGATTATAAAAGACTTGAGGAGTACTCCCTCGCTCTCTTTGAAAGGGGCACACAAATAGCTGCCGAAAGGGGACTAATCCTGGTAGATACAAAGTATGAGTTTGGCAAAAGAGGCAATGATATCTTTTTAATAGATGAGATCCATACACCCGATTCATCCAGGTATTTCTACAAAGAGTCTTATCATCATCTTTTTGCAGAGGGAAAAGCCCAAAGACAACTCTCCAAGGAATTTGTAAGAGAATGGTTGATGGAGAGTGGATTCCAAGGCAGAGAGGGAGAACAGATTCCATATATGGATGAAAAAATAGTGACCTCCATATCGGGGAGATACATTGAGCTGTATGAGCACATAACCGGCCTGCAGTTTATTAAAGAGCCATACGGAAACAATGTTTACGAGAGAATTGAGACAAATATCAGAAACATGCTGGCAAGATTATGAGATACCCGTTTATAATACTCCTTTCACTATCACTTTTGGCCGGCAATATATGCTATGCACAATTCACTCCCGCCAAAGTGGTGATATCCAAAGAGAAGGTTACAATAAAAGGGGAGGCATACTATCTACATACCGTAGAGAGGTCCCAGACGCTCCACTCCATTGCAAAAGCCTACGGGGTAGAAGTTGAGAGTATTGTAAAAAACAATCCTTCGGTAGCCTCCGGGCTCAGAGCCGGTGAAAGAATCTATATTAAAGATACAGGCAATGTGAAAGCAGGCCAGGTATTTGAGGAGAAAAGCGAAATTAAGCATACAGTCAGGTGGTACGAGAATATCGGGTCAATAGCGCAGAAATATGGCGTAACCGAAGAGGCTCTCATTGAGTTCAATTCGATCAAAAATAACGCCGTTAAGACAAGACAGGTTTTAATAATTCCACCCGCTTCATATGAAGTGACAAAAGTAGTTACAGAGAGCAAAGAGGTTGCTTTAGAAAAGCCGGCAGAGATTCAAAAGAAGGAAGAGAAAGAAGAGGAGTCAAGAACATTGGAACCAATCTCTTATATTAATAAAACACTTACTGCTGCTCTTGTGCTGCCCTTAGGAGGTTACTCAGAGATCCCTGATGAAAAGAGTCTGAATTTCTTTGAGTTTTACCAGGGATTTCTCTTAGCTCTCAACGATATTAAAAAAGAGATTCCACACTCTAGAATAATCTTAAATGTTATTGATTCAGATATTTATGATAACATTGAGAATTTGGCTTCAAAAAAGGAGTTTATAAAGAGCGATATCATTTTTGGCCCTGTTTACTCTAATCAACTGGAAGCGCTGTTAAGGTTTATGCCTGGTGCAAGAGTCCCGATAGTGTCTCCTTTTGATCCGGCAGGAGAGCATCTGACAATCAATAATCCCAACTTTTTCCAGGTTAGTACTCCGCTGCACTATCAGCAAAGCCATATCTATAACGGTATTTCCCGTTTGTCAGAAGTTCTTGTAATCTCGGAGGAGAGCGGCTCCGACTCTACACTAATTAAGACGAGTAAAGAGATTTTAGATGCAAAAGGGGTAAAATATAGAGAATTAAGCTATAATATACTAAAAGGACGGGAGATTTTGCCTGAGATTCTGGCATTATTAATCCCCGAAAAAAGGAACAACATAATTGTACCTTCAAACTCCGAGGCATTCGTTGCAGATGTATTGAGAAACCTCAATCTTTTGCAAACCAGAAACGGCTTTCCAATCTCTGTTTACGGCACTCCCCGATGGAGGGGCTTTGAGAGCATAGACCTTAATTACTATCACAGCATGAACCTTCACATCACATCTCAGTACTATGCAGACTATTCAGGCAGTGACGTTAAAGAGTTTGTTATGCAGTTCAGGGCGCTTTACGGCGCCGAACCTACACCTTATGCTTTCCTGGCTTATGATATCGCCCGCTTCTTCCTGGGGTCGCTTCTACGTTACGGAGGCGGTTTCATACAGCAGGCAGAGAGACTAAAAGGCAATTGCCTGCAGGGCGATTTTAGTTTTATCCGCAAAGAGGGTGAAGCAGGATTCACAAACAGAGCTGTGAGAGAACTCTACTACAGACCCGACTATTCAATTGAGATTAAGAGTTTTATCCGCTAACCAAATTCTCTCCTCTTTGTTAAGTAACGGAGAGAGGGCGTTATAAACCGTGTTGTGATAGCTATTGAGCCATTGCAGGGCCTCTTCTCCGAGGAGCTCTTTATCTATGGCTTTTGTGTCAACTGGTACAAGAGTTAAGGTTTCAAAGTCGTAAAACTCTCCAAACTTGTTCTCTTTCCATCTTTTACATAAGATTGTGTTCTCTATTCTAATACCGTAAAAGCCCTCTTCATATATGGCCGGTTCATTGGAAATTACCATTCCCGGCTCCAGAGCAACGGGATTCTCTTCCATTCTAATGCTTTGAGGTCCCTCATGAACACATAGGTTGTGTCCTATCCCGTGTCCTGTTCCATGCGAATAGAGTTTGCCAGCAGAAAAAATTGGCCCTCTTGCCAGGATATCCAGTGAAGCTCCCCGTGTCCCCTTTATAAATTTCGCCATGCTTAACGTTATCATCCCCTTGAGTACCAATGTGTAATCCTCAATTTGTTCCGGAGTAAGAGCGCCAAGAGCAAAAGTCCGGGTGGTATCGGTTGTGCCATTTATATACTGTCCGCCTGTGTCCACCAGCAGGAATCCGCATCTTTCAACTTTAGTTCCCGTACCACCAAACGGAGAGTAGTGAGGCATCGCCGCATTTGCACCATAAGCTACTATCTGTGAGAAACTTTCTCCCATATAATTTTTATCAAGAGCTCTAAAGTGGGCTATCTTATGAGCAAGCTCCACTTCGGTTACAGAGTTGCCACTATCAATACTCTCCTCTAAGTATTTCCAAAACCTTACCCATGCCACACCATCCTTTAACATAGAGTCTCTAAAGCCCGCAATCTCTGTCTCGTTCTTTACAGCCTTAAGAGAGCCTACTACTCCTCCCCTTATGGTATCGGCCATAAACTTAGCCCCACGAGCAACAGCCGCCTTATAAACCATAACGGAAATCTTATCGGCAGGGGCTACTCTTGTATAAGAGTTGTCAAATTTTGAGAGGAACTCATCAAACTTTCCGTACTCCATTACGGTAACACCATTATCCTCCAATGTCTGGGCAAGAGCAGCATCAATAGCCCCCTCTCCGGTAAAGAGCCAAACTTTTTCATTTGTAAAAACGGCATAAGAGATAACAAGAGGATTGAAAGGAATATCTGTTCCCCTTATATTGCAAAGCCAGGCGATATCATCGCATGTACTCAAAATGTAGATAAACTTCTCTTTAACCGAAAGCTTTTTGCATACATCATGCAGCTTATCTTTGGTCTCCCTTCCGCTAATCTTTACCTCAACCCCTCTGGCGGGATAAAATTTAAGCGGGGGTCTGTCTGTCCAAAGCGTGTTAAACGGGTCATCGGTAAAATGCACTTTTAATGAGGCCAACTCCTTTTGTAACTGTTCCGATTCACTCTTTGAAATGAGCGAAGCATCCATTCCTATTACGGCATCTGCAGCAAGCTCATCTTTAAGCCACTCTGTAATTGAGGGAGTTCCCGGAATTCTCATCTTCATCAAAAGAATCCCACTCCCCTCCAACTCTTGCTGAGCCTGAATAAAATACCGGGAATCGGTCCAGAGTCCGGCGCTCTTTTGTGTGATTACAACCGTGCCTGCCGAACCGCTAAAACCAGAAACCCACTCTCTGCAAGCAAAATAATCCTGGATATATTCTCCAAAGTGCCTGTCGCCCGATGGGATAATAAAGGCATCAAGACTATTATGTTTCAGAAACATCCTAACTCTCTTAATATTTTCTACTACATTTTTCATAGCTCATCCTCCTTTTATAAATCCTCAATATTATGTTGCCGAACGTAATTTTTAACTAAATTTGTACAAAATTAACTTAAAAAATCTATTTATATGGAGAAAAGTGTAAAAGGAACAAGTACCGAACAGAATCTTCTAAAAGCTTTTGCAGGCGAGTCTCAGGCACGCAGCCGTTATGTCTATTTTGCATCTGTAGCCAAAAAAGAGGGCTACCATCAGATAGCTGCAATATTTGAGGAGACAGCCGAACAGGAGAAAGAGCATGCAAAGAGGTTCTTTAAATTCCTGGAAGGGGGAATGGTTGAAATCACAGCCATGTATCCCGCCGGTATAATTGGTACGACAGCGGAGAATCTTGCCGCTGCTGCCGCCGGCGAATATGAAGAGTGGGCAGAACTCTATCCTCACTTTGCAGAGGTAGCTATGAAGGAGGGGTTTCCCAAGATTGCCGCAGCATTCAAAATGATAGCCAAAGTAGAAGTTGAGCACGAGAAACGCTACAGGACTCTGTTGGCAAGAGTTGAGGCCGAGGGTGTGTTCGAAAGGGAAGAGGAGATTGAGTGGCAGTGCCGCAATTGCGGTTATGTTCACAAGGGGAAAAAGGCTCCTGAAAGCTGCCCTGCCTGTGTACATCCAAAAGAATTTTTTGAGCCCAAAAGAGATAATTATTAACAATTAAAAATCCTATATTTGCAGACTATCTTTCAAAATGGAAAAGTCTGCATTAAACAGGATAAAATACTCAATTAAAGAGGTCTGGCCAAAGGCATTGAAAACATGCCTTTGGCTTGTTCGTATTACGGTGCTTGTAACATTTGGAGTGCAGCTTCTGGAATATTTTGGTATCCTCCCGGTAATATCCGGCATACTTGGCCCGCTCTTCAATCTTATGGGTCTGCCCGGCGAAGCGGCATTAGCTTGGGTTACAGGATTTTTTGTTAATGTTTATGCGGCAATTGCAGTTATCTCCACGCTAAACTTAGATGTGCGGATGGTGACAATACTTTCAGTAATGGTATTGTGTGCACACAACATGATTACCGAGACCGCCGTTCAAAAGAAGACCGGCTCGTCTGCAATAAGGATCTTTACAGTAAGAACTCTCAGTGCGTTTGTGCTGGGCTTTGCATTGAATCTTATTATGCCGGAGATGAGTGGAAAAATTGCAGTTGAAACCGGCGCCGCTTATACGACTTTTTGGGAGATGATGCAGATATGGGGAGTAAAAACCCTTCGTCTGGTTTTGCTCATGTCCACTCTCATTATCTTCCTGACTTTTCTCCAGAGAGTACTTGCAGAGTTTGGAGTGATAAGATGGCTATCAAAGCTGTTCAAACCGGTGATGGTATTCTTTGGCCTTCCTCCAAAAACATCCTTTTTATGGATAGTTGCCAACACTTTGGGGCTGGCCTACGGAGCTGCAGTAATGATAGATGAGACCGAAAGCGGGAAAATAACCCGTGAAGATGCCAATCTTCTCAATCACCACATTGCAATCTCTCACAGCAATCTTGAAGATGTCATTTTATTAACAAGTGTGGGGGCAATTGTGTGGTGGTTACTGCTTGCAAGATGGCTCTTCTCTTTTATACTGGTATGGGAGCTCCGTTTAGAGATGGCATTAAAGAAAAAATTTCTACCTTTGCAGGTCAAATAAAGAATTATTAATTTCATTAAACGATAAAGATGAATCCAGAAACAACAAAATGTCTTATTATCGGTAGCGGTCCTGCGGGATATACTGCTGCAATATATGCTTCAAGGGCAAATTTAAATCCGGTTTTATACGAAGGAATACAGCCCGGCGGTCAGCTTACTACCACAACCGAGATTGATAACTTCCCCGGATATCCCGAGGGAATTACCGGCCAGGAGATGATGGATCAACTCAAAGCGCAGGCCTCCAGATTTGGCGCCGATATAAGATTTGGGATTGTTACAAAAGCCGACCTCTCAAAAAGACCATTTAAAGTTACAATTGACGGAGAGAAAGATATTCTGGCAGAGACTCTTATCATTGCTACCGGAGCAACGGCCAGATATCTTGGTCTTGAATCGGAGGAGAAGTTCCGCGGGCAGGGAGTTTCGGCTTGCGCCACCTGTGATGGTTTCTTCTACAGAGGTAAAGATGTTGCAGTTGTCGGCGGAGGTGATACAGCCTGTGAAGAGGCCTCCTATCTGGCAGGACTTTGCAACAAGGTATATATGATTGTAAGAAGAGATGTACTGAGAGCCTCCAAAGCTATGCAAGAGAGAGTTATTAACACCCCAAATATTGAGGTTCTCTGGAACCACAATACTAAAGAGATAGTTGGGACACCTGAGGCAGGAGTTAACGGAGCAGTTCTTCTGAATAACAAAACCGGAGATATTAAGAAGATTGACATTCACGGTTTTTTCCTCGCTATTGGCCACCATCCCAACTCAGAACT
Organism: uncultured Muribaculaceae bacterium; assembly: GCA_964479995.1. Taxonomy (GTDB): domain Bacteria; phylum Bacteroidota; class Bacteroidia; order Bacteroidales; family UBA932; genus Bact-08. Next base: position 12,293 of record CAYZPF010000006.1, read on the forward strand.
CTTTAGCGAGTGGGTTAAAACCAACGAAGAGGGTTACATTATTACCGGGGGAAAGAGCTCAAGAACCAATATTCCGGGTGTATTCTCGGCAGGCGACGTACAGGATCCTAACTACAGACAGGCTGTAACGGCAGCCGGGTCGGGATGTATGGCTGCAATTGATGCAGAGAGATTCCTTTCAGAAAACAAATAAAAAATGAACCGCATAAAACTCATATTAGTTATTGCCGTAATAGCATTTACAGCGTCTTGTAAATCTCAATATGAGGCGCTTCTCAACTCTACCGATGTACAGGAAAAGTACGACGGAGCCTTTATCTATTTCAATGCCGGAAAGTATTCAAGAGCAGCCGAACTTTTTGACCAGCTACTCCTTGCAACCAAAGGGACAAGTAAAGATGATACGGTACAGTTCTACCTGGGATTGTGTAACTATAAATGGGGAGACTACACAATTGCCGAAGCAAACTTCGATCAGTTCATAGCTGTATTCCCTCGCAGCCCCTTTACAGAGGAGGCTAAATATTTAAGAATAGAGTGCCTTTACGCCTCTACCTACCGTTATGATCTTGACCAGCTCCCCTCTCACAAGGCTATGCACGCCATAGACCAGTTTATTTACGAGTATCCGGAGAGCCAGTATCTTAAAAGGATGAGGGATATGTTAGTAGATCTCCAGGATAGGGTTGATAGAAAGAGCTTTGAATCGGCCAAACTCTATTACACTATAATGGATTACAAAGCAGCGACATACGCTCTTAAGAATGTTCTGAAAGAGAATGCCGATAACAGTTACCGGGAAGATGTGATGTACTATATTGTTGCAGCTAACTACCATTATGCCATGAACAGCGTTAAAGAGAGACAGAGAGAGCGGTTCCTCACCCTTGTTGACGAATATTACAATTTCATAAGCGAATTCCCGGAATCCAGATACAGGAAAGAGCTTGATGATATGTTTAATCAATCACAACCATACATTAAAAAAGCAGAAACAGATGGAGATAAGTAAAAATGTTCCCTCAAACACAGTAACCAGAAATCTCTCTAAGCTTGCAGAGCCAACGGGCAATATTTATGAGACCACAATGATCATTGCAAAAAGATCAAATCAAATTGCCGCCGAATTGAAGCAGGAGCTTAAACATAAGCTTGAGGAGTTTTCGTCTTATGCCGATACCCTTGAAGAGACTTTTGAAAACAGAGAACAAATAGAGATCTCACGTTATTACGAACGTCTTCCCAAAGCGACCCTCATTGCAGTTAATGAGTTTGAGGAGGAGAAAATACACGTTAGAAAAATAGAGGGCTAATCTATCAACTCTTTACTATGTTAAAGGGAAAGCACATAGTACTTGGAGTTACCGGGAGTATTGCTGCTTATAAAGCGGCAGCTCTTACTCGTGCTCTTATTAAAGAGGGTGCAGAGATTAAGGTCATTATGACTGCAACGGCAAAAGAGTTCATTACTCCCCTCACTATGGCCACTCTCTCAAAACACCCCATACTTGTTGAGTTTTTCAATCCTGAGAATGGAGATTGGAACAGTCACGTCTCGCTTGGGGTTTGGGCAGATTTATTGCTTATAGCCCCTGCATCTGCCAATACAATGGCCAAGATGGCTTCTGGTATAGCAGATAATCTGCTCCTCACCACATATTTAAGTGCAAAATGCCCTGTAATGGCAGCTCCTGCTATGGATCTGGATATGTACAAACATCCTGCAACGCAGAACAATATAGATAAGCTTAAAGAGATTGGTGTTCACATTATTGAGCCTGGTTCCGGAGAGCTGGCCAGCGGTCTGGAGGGTAAAGGGCGGATGGAAGAGCCGGAGGTAATAGCAGAAAAGGTAAGGCAATTCTTTGCCCAAACGCAATCGGGAGATAAAAAGGCTATTGACGATAAATTGGCCCCATCCGGCAGAAAGAGCTTTACCGGCAGGAAAGTTTTACTCACAGCGGGGCCAACAGTCGAGAAAATTGACCCCGTAAGATATCTTTCAAACCACTCGACAGGCACAATGGGTTATGCGCTGGCTCAAGAGTTAGCTGCTAAAGGGGCACAGGTTAAACTTGTATCGGGACCGGTAAACCTGACTATTAATCAGGCAGGAATAGAGCTTATTAAAGTCACCTCTGCCGACGAGATGTACCGCAATAGCCTTACAGTATATGAGGAGGGAGTGGATATTGCAATATTTGCAGCGGCAGTTGCCGACTACACCCCTGCTATAAAAAGCGACTCCAAGATCAAGAAAAAAGGCGATACTCTCACCATTGAGCTTCTCTCCACAAGAGATATCGCTTTTGAGTTAGGCAGAATTAAAAGAGAGGGAGTTATACATATCGGCTTTGCTCTGGAGACAGAAGATGAAACGGAGAATGCACTCTCTAAGCTCCAGAAGAAGAGATTCGATGCTGTGATACTCAACTCTCTAAACCATCAAGGTGCAGGATTCGGCCCCGAAACTAATAAAATAACAATTCTCCCTGCAGAGGGAGAGAAAAAAGAGTACGCTCTCAAGAGTAAAAGAGAGGTTGCCTGTGATATTGTTAACTATATTGAAGATAACCTTTTATGCTAAAATCTCTGGCAATATCCAACTATGTGCTGATAGAGAATCTGGAGATAGACTTCCCGGACGGTTTGATAATTATCACAGGTGAGACGGGAGCGGGCAAGTCAATACTTCTTGGGGCTATTTCCCTTTTACTTGGGGCAAAGGCAGATAAGGAGATATTAAAAGATATTGAAAAGAACTGCATTGTAGAGGGGACATTTCAGGTGACAAAAACTCCCGAAACGGATGCTATCTTCATTGAAAACTCCCTGGAACCTACAAACGAGATAGTGCTTAGAAGAGTCATATCGCCAGCAGGCCGCTCCCGCTCCTTTGTCAATGATGAGCCGGTAACGGTGCAGTTTCTTAAAGCAATATCAGAAAAAATAATAGATATCCACGCCCAGCATGAGCATCTGCTCCTGGCAGACAACCGTTTTCAACTCTCTGCACTTGACTCATATGCAGGAAACAGCATTATTTTGGAACAGTACCAAAGCTCCTGGACAAAACTAAAGGAGTTGGAGAAAGAGTGTGTAGCTTTACAAGAGAGGCTTTCCAAAGAGGAGCAGGAGCTTGAATACAACAGATACCGCTTAAATCAGCTTGAAGAGGCAAAACTTGTTTCGGGTGAGTTAGAGGAGAAAGAGGCAGAATTTAATCTCTTAAGCAATGCAGAAGAGATAAAAAGCTCCCTTTTCCAGGTTATTGAGTTGCTCAATCCCAATGAAATCTCTCTGATTCAGAACCTAAAAGAGATTACCGCTCTTTTGGAGAAGAGAACAGGTGCGCTGCCACAATTGGAGCAGTTGAATGAACGGACCGAGGTGGCCATGATAGAGTTAAAAGAGATTGAACGTGAGATTAGTACAATTGCAGAATCTGTAACCGTTAACCCTCAAAGGGCTGCTGCTCTGGAGGAGAGGCTCTCTCATCTCTACACTCTGTTAAAACGTTTTGGTGCAGAGAGTGTAGAGGGGCTGATTGCTATAAAAGAGGAGCTGGAATCAAAGCTTGAATCTGGCGAGAGTGTGAAAGAGAGGCTTCTTATGATAGAGAAAGAGGTGGAGAGAGGCAGAGAGGAGATGGAGGGGTATGGTGAAGAGTTAACGGCAAGCAGAGCAGAGGCCTCCGTACCATTTGCCCTTGAGATGCAAAGGAGAATCAGAGAGCTGGAGATGCCTCAGGCAATTTTTGAGGTGAAAGTCTCTCAGAACGCTGCTTTTGAATATATGGGCAGGGACTCTGTAGAGCTCTTTTTCACAGCCAATACCAATCTTCCCGCAAGAGAGTTGTCAAAAGTGGCTTCGGGCGGAGAGCTCTCCAGAATAATGCTGGCATTAAAAAGCATCATGGCAGTTGACAAAGGGATGCCAACCCTCATTTTTGATGAAATTGACATAGGGGTATCCGGGAGCATTGCCGATAAAATGGGGTCGCTTATTGGAGAACTCTCGCATAAAATGCAAGTCTTTGCTATAACACATCTGCCCCAAATAGCCTCCAAAGGCAGATGCCATCTGCTCGTTCACAAAGAGGAGATAAACAGCAACACAATAACAAAAATAAAAAAGATAGAGAGAGAGGAGAGAGTAATGGAGATAGCCCGTATGCTTAGTGGTAAAGAGCTAACACAAGCTGCCATAGCCAATGCACGGGTATTTCTCTCCGCCCAACCGATATAATTTATTTGGTGGGATATTACGCATCATAAATTAAACTGACTAACAATAATATCACGGTCATATGCGAGTAATAATTCAGGAATCATACGATAAAGTGTCACAATGGGCAGCTGCCTATATTGTTAAGAAGATAACGGATTTCAGGCCAACTCAGGATAAGCCTTTCGTTCTTGGACTACCTACAGGCTCTACTCCATACGGTACCTATAAAGAGCTTATCCGGTATAACCGGGAGGGAGGGATCTCCTTCCGGAATGTGGTTACTTTCAATATGGATGAATATGTAGGGGTTCCCAAAGAGCATCCCCAGTCATACTTTACATTTATGTGGGAAAACTTTTTTCAACACATTGATATCCAGCGTGAAAATGTAAATCTACTTGACGGCTGCGCTCACGACATCGATCTTGAATGTGAAAACTATGAAAAGAAAATTACTTCATATGGTGGTGTTGATCTATTCATTGGAGGGGTCGGCTCAGATGGGCACATAGCCTTCAACGAGCCCGGCTCATCACTCTCTTCAAGAACCAGAAAAAAGAACCTGACAAACGACACAATCATCGCCAACTCCCGCTTTTTCAATAACGACACCAACCTGGTACCCAAAACCGCATTAACGGTTGGTATAGGGACAATCATGGACTCACAGGAGGTTATGATATTGGTTAACGGGTATCACAAAGCGCGTGCTCTTTGCCATGCCATCGAGTGCAGCGTTAATCATATGTGGCCAGGAAGAGAACTATGTCTCTAACCACACTGACAACCAATATTTTATGATTTTCTAAATTTGGAATCCCTCACGATTTAGCACACGATTTATTTTCATCGTTCTGCTCGCTATTGGCATGATTTCTAAAGCAAAGTTACTAAAACAATCTATATATCCAAACTTTTACATATCTTTGTAACCGCCGTAACAGTTACGAGCGTAATTAAAAAGAAAGCATGAGATTTTATAATAGAATAAAAGAATTAGCAGAACTTAAACGAATACAAAATTTATCGTTCAACGACCATTCTCGTCTGACTGTGGTAACAGGTAGAAGGAGGATTGGGAAAACAAGCCTTATCATGAAGTCGGTTGAGGATTTACCGACTGTCTATTTGTTTGTTGGACGTAAAGGGGAAACAACGCTTTGCTCCGAGTTTATTCCGATTATAAGTCAATCGCTTGATACATTCGTCCCCTCTGAAATACGCACTTTTCGGTCGTTGTTCCAATATCTAATGGAGTTAGCTTCACACAAACCATTCAACCTTGTTATTGACGAATTTCAAGAGTTCTACAACATCAATGAATCGATATATAGCGATATGCAAAACATTTGGGATACTTACCGCAAGAAGTCTAAAATGAATCTGATTGTATCGGGGTCTGTATATTCGTTGATGCAGAAAATATTTCAAAACAAGAAAGAGCCGTTATTTGGCAGAGCGGATAATATCATCAAACTTTCGGCTTTTGATTTAACTACGCTAAAAGAAATTATGAGCGACTATAATGCAGATTATACGAATGATGACTTGCTTGCTCTTTATTCTTTTACAGGTGGAGTTCCCAAATATGTAGAATTGTTCTGTGATAATATTCCGTTGACCATAGACGAGATGATTTCATTTATGGTTCGGGAAAACTCTCCTTTTACTGATGAAGGGAAAAACTTGTTGATAGAAGAGTTTGGGAAAAACTATGCTATCTATTTTTCTATCCTAAGTGCCATTTCAGGTGGTATCAACACACAACCTGAAATAGAAGCAACATTGGGAGATAAAAGCATAGGAGGTCAAATCAAACGCTTAATTGAAGATTACAATATTATTGTTCGCCAACGCCCGATTCTTGCAAAGGAAGGAAGCCAAGCTGTTCGATATGAGATACAGGATAATTTCATTCGGTTTTGGTTTAACTATTTCGACCGTAACCGTTCACTTATAGAAATAAAAAACTTTGTGGGTTTGCAAGCTATTATCAAATCTGATTATCCGACTTATTCGGGTATTATGTTAGAAAGATATTTCAAACAACAATTTGCCGAAAGCTTTCAATACCGTGCTATTGGCTCGTGGTGGGAATTTAAAGGTAATCATAATGAAATTGATATTGTCGCACTGAAATTAGAGAAAAACCAAGCAGTAGTAGCAGAAGTGAAACGGCAAAAGAAAAATTTCAAACCTGAGTTATTAGCGAAGAAAGTTGAACATCTAAAAAATAAGATGTTGTCTAAGTATCAGGTTGAGATGGTTTGCTTGGGGTTGGAGGATATGTAAATGTAGTTACAGATTATTAGTTGAAAACTAAATGTATAATGAACCTTTAAAAAGTCATTTTAATTTTGTATTTTTGTTTTGAGATCATTTATAAAAGTAATAATTAAAAATGAGGTTCTATGAGCTACAAGAAACCTGAAATTTTAGCACAGAGTACTACGCAGATGGCAGAATGTCGTCCTAATAGCAAACCGAGTGGAAGACCCTGCAATCCTCCAGGACCAGGGGGACGCTAATTAACAATTTAATCAGGCGATAATCCCTAAATTTAGGAATTATCGCCTGACTATTTAAGATTTATCATTATGTTCTTTAAGCAAAAATCTAATATTATATTCAGAAGTTATGACTCGTTTGGGTATATAACTGATAATAGAAATTTCGGATATAAATTAACCACAAATAATGAGAACTATATAGGAGATAAAATACTATCAGAAACAGGTTCTATTTTCTTTTCAGTCTTAAATCAAGAGCCACAGACTCTTGATGAACTTGCGAATAAAATACACAAACAATTTACAGATGTTGATATTCTTACAATCAAAAATGATGTTCGAGATTTTTTTTGTCTACTTGAACAAGAGGGATTTATTGTATCTGGTAAAACATTGCAAGAGTGTGAGGAAAAAGATACAAGATTTTCCTATAAGACACTTGAAGCTAATAAAGTAAGAGAAGATTATTTATCTGTTATTACACATACA
>CAYZPF010000006.1:19531-42850 GCA_964479995.1 uncultured Muribaculaceae bacterium
AGAAAAAGACACACAGGATTTTTTTGAAGAATATTTTAAAGGCAAGCCTCAACTTACAAATTTACACATAGAGATTACAAGTAAATGTAATGAAAGATGCATACATTGCTATATTCCACATGAGAATAAGCTAACTAATATCGAACCTGATTTGTTTTTTGATATTTTAGAGCAATGCAAAGATATGAAATTGTTGCATTTGACATTAAGCGGAGGAGAACCAATGTTACATAAAAAATTTTGTGATTTCTTGCGAAAATGTAGAGAGTATAATTTTTCAGTAAATGTGCTAAGTAATTTGACTTTATTAGATGACAATATGGTTGAAGAAATGAGAGCTAACCCTCTTTTAGGGGTTCAAGTCTCATTATACTCTATGAACCCTATCATTCACGATGAAATCACCCAAATGAAAGGAAGTTTAGAGAAAACAAAAAAAGGAATTTTAAAACTAATTGAAAATGATATCCCTTTACAAATAAGCTGCCCGATAATGAGGCAAAATAAAAATTGTTATAATGAAGTAAAAAAATGGGCAAAAAGCTATAAAATTCATGCAGGCGATGATTATGTTATCATAGGAGGATATGATCATACAACAAAAAATTTGAACTGTCGTTTGTCTCTTGATGAAGTTAAAGATATGATTCGTTACAAGGCTGTGAATGATGTAAAATACTTGAAACAAATAAAAACAGAAGCGGAAAAGAAGAAAAATTCATCTTCTGACGATTTTGTTTGTAGCGTTTGCAATGCGTCCATTTGCATAGCAGAAAATGGGAATGTATATCCATGTGCAGGTTGGCAAAGTTATATTGTGGGAAACGTAAAAAAAACTCCTCTCAATGACATTTGGAACAATTCAAATAAAGTACAATATTTAAGGAACTTGCGTAAAAAGGATTTTCCTGTATGTGTTCAATGTACAGATAAAGATTTTTGCACGATGTGTATGGTTCGAAATGCAAATGAAAGCCCCACAGGAGACCCATTAGTTGTTAATGAATATTTTTGTGAAATTGCAAAATTCAATAGAAAGATAGCCCTTGATTGAAAAGACGAATAATTTATTGGGGAAGAAACTTTTTGAACAAAAGGATATAAGTGATATTTTTCTTCTATTGAGATAATAAATCGGCAACCGTAAAGAGCCTTATCGCCTGGAGATAACTGATATGTATTCGTTTTAACAAACTAACCTCAAAGCATATTTTCCCTTTTTTTATCTGTTAAACACTCCTCTTATGTAAAGAATGAATAAGGCAACACTTTTGCGGAAAATACTACCCAAAGCGTAGCATAGGTGTGGAGATTTTCTGCAAAACCCGTAGGGCTTGGTGTTGACGTTTTATTCTTGGAATATATCTTTGTGTACAGATAAATAAAGGATTACATTAAATCTTATTTTGAAAATAGCATATTAAATTCTCTACCGATATTGCATAGCTAGAGCCGTCTATTGAATAGAAACCTAACTTTCGGGCAAATGCACTACTTTTCTCATTAGTCGATTTTATTCCGATATGCTTAAAGCCATATTTCAATGCTGTTTCAACTAAAAAACGGACAAAGTGAGAACCATGCCCGACACGTTCATTTTTGAAACTGACTCGGGCGATAATCAGGTAATCAGGCGGAAAAAGGCTTTCCTTTCTTCTGATACGCAAATATAAATCTACTCGGCTGGTTCTTCGGCAGACGATAATATTATCAGGTGTCAGATACAGAAGCGGACGACGGTATTTAAACTGTTCCATCAGATAGTTATCTATTTCTGTTCGGATTTCTTCGTACTCGTTCATATCATTATTTTTTCGTTTATCTCCTAAATCTTCGCTTCGGTTTCTTCTTTTTTCTTTTCACGGGTTGTTGTTGTTCCTGTTGGCTATTAACATCGGGAGTAAGCAAACCTAATGCAGAAGATAAACCAAAATCGGTAGAAGTGGTACTTTGTTTACTCTCATCACTGTTTGAAAGTTTGTTTTCTTGAAAATTATCTTGCTTGTTTTCTCTTTCATCGGAAATCTGTCGTTCCTGCATTTTGAGTTGTTCCGTAATACTGCCGTTCTTCATGGTGTTACAGTACTCGAAAGTTTCAGTTAGCTGACGGTTGTAACCGAATAGCTTATCAAAACCTTTCTCCACATTCTGGAATAAGTTGGTACGGTCAAAACCGCCTTTGATTGCCCCTTTCTTAGTATTTCGGTGGTTGGTAAGTGGACTAATTTTAACCTTGTTTGATTGGTCTTTTCGGCTGATAATCAAATGACAGTGCATATTCAGATCATTATCTGACCTATCTCTATCAAAATGAATCTTCCCATAGAATTTAATATCTTCAGCCGATAGTCCTTTGTTGAAATTCTTGGCATATTCAGGAATAACCACTTCACGGATATACCGTTCCATGGCTTCAGCTTGCTCCTGTTCGGTGTTACCCATAGCTTTGAGTTCCTGTTCCGACGGGCTTACATGGATGGCATAAAACTTGGCATCCGTTTTTAAGAGTTGTCCGATATTACTGTCTATATCCCTAATCACTTGGGATTTATAGATATTATCGTCCGTCAGGTTGAAAAATCCTTCGGTATAGATTCCCTGTTCCATGCGTTCCATATCCTCATGCTCCAAATAATTACATAGCTTTCGGCTACTGCTTGCGTTGTTATACGTGCCTTTGGATGGTGGCGGAAAATCTATGTTCATGGATTATTCGTTTATCAAGTTCATTATTTCAGCCTTTAGATTTTCTTTTCGCTTGCTGTCCATCATCCCACAAGTGGCAAGTTCTGAATAAAGAGAAATCAGTTTCAGCAATTTTGCATTATCCTTTTGCTGTACTTGGGTTTGACTATTGATAATCTTTGAATGATTATTCACAACCTCTGCCACTTTTCCAAACTGTTCATCTAATTTTCTCAAAACATTGATAAGCGTGTCTTTAGATTGGGCTATTTCTGAATCTATTTTTTCGGACAATCCCGATACCGTTGTATTAAATTTGCTTGCTATCGTGTGGCTCGTTCGTATCATCGGGTTGAGTTCCTTTTCCTCATAGTTTCGGATGAAGCGAATAATATCGTCCTGCCGTTTGTTAATTTTGGATAGTTCCGACTTTACTGATTCTGGAGCATCGGCAGGATTGATATGTGCTTTCTCCAGATACTGAAAAGCCAGCTTTACAACTTCGCTCTTTTTCAGAGAATAGCGTTTGCATATTTTTTCTACTAAACGTCCTGTTTCCTTGTCAATGGAAATAGTAGTAAAGACTATTTTTCTATTCTGATTTTGCATAGTAATTATTTTTTAATGGAAAATCATTTTATTAAACAATTGATAATTAACGACAAACATAAATGGTTAATTGAAAGTGTAATTACTGCGTGTTTCATAACACGCTAAAGCCGAAGGCTTTGCCCCGCAGGGCAAGAGGGAGAACAGGACTTGTCCAGTTCCCTCTTGCTTAATTCAGCCTAATTAATGCTGCACGTAAAGCAGCGTTATTTTGGATGAATGCGGAGCGTGACAGCAAGGTGTTAAATAAAAACAGCCTTCATTAATTTGCACCAAACTGCAAAAGTGCATTATTCTAGATTTTCATCTTTCGGATGCTTCTTCTCAAACTCGTTGTAGATCTGAAAATCCATATGTTCACGGACAAAGTTCCTAACATCATCTGTGCGATAGTAGGTCTTATGACCTATCATAAAATAGGGAAGTATGCCATTGGAGCGGTGTCGTTGGAGAGTTCTTTTTGATACTTTCAGCAGAAAGGCTAAATCTTGATTGTCAAGTAGTTTCTCGTCTTCTTCAAATACTTCTTTGGTATTTATCAGCGATTTCAAATCCTGACCTATATCATTCAGTTTTTTGGATAACTTGTTCATCCATGTTTCAAAATCTTCATTGTTGATATACATAGCTTTACTTCATTTTGAGATTAATAATTTGTTATCTCAATGCATTGATGAAGCAAAGGACGGAAGAACGAAGCAAAAAAAATCGGGGAATAGATAGTTTACTCCCCGATAAATAAATTGCAATACACTGTATTTCAGGTATTATCGATTTGATTTTTTATGATTATCAATTGACCTTTATGCTAATTGAAGTAACATCAAATAGTCCTCGCTATCTTCATTTATTATTTTAAATCCCAGATTTTTGTATAATCGAACTGCGTAATTTTCTTTTTTTACATTCAGTGAAGTTTGCTTGTAGCCACTATTTCGCAAATGCTCAATCATTACACACATTAGCTTTGTTCCGATTCCTTTACTGCGATATTCTTTAAATAACGAGATAGCAAATTCAGGGGTTTCACTGTCTATGAATCCAAAACCTTTTATATCGCCTGCTAATATTCGTGTCCATACAGCACCGACAATTATTCCGTCAACCTTTGCGACCAAACAATAGTCTCCCTGTTTCTCTCCAAAATTGTTAATGTATGTGTGAATTTCGGGCTGTTCAATAACCTCTCTTGGTATTAAATTATCTTCATCGGGTTGATAAATAGCTTCGTACAACATCTTTTCAAGGATATGATACTCGTTCTTTTTAAGTGGTCTAATTAAATACTCCATAATTTATTATCTATAACCTCTGTTTTTACTTTCTATTTTTATGGCAATTATTAATTCGTTTAAAAATTCTGTTAGCTTAATCGCTTTTCGCCTGAATACATCATCTCGTTTTTTATAAATATCAGCAAATTTAAAGTTTAACCCTTTTTCAAACACACGTGTTAGCTCTGTGAAGTTAACTGTGTTTCCAACCTTATTTTTTACCGAATGAGAGTAGTATAATCCGCATATTACTTCCATTATATCTATCAAATCTACATCTTCTGCCAGATAAACATCTGACTGAAAATTATTTTCTTTGCTTACTCGAAATAAATCAGGGTTATCTAAACGGAATTTTATAACACGATAAGTTGAATCCAAAACATCTAATATCTTCATAAATAAACAATTGATATAGGCTATGTTGTTATCTGATTCTTTTTCCAATTGTATATTCAGTTCTTTCAATTCAGCCATTGTGTAGTTTATCGTAAAGCATAGAAGTATTATGTCTTGTTCTTCTCGACAAAAATCAAGTAATTGAGATACAAAATCATCATAGGCAACAGACAACTCCATATGATTGGAATCTTTCTTGCCTCTGACAAAGCTGGAAAGCAGACTAAATAGTTTTGTATCCAAGAACCGTTTCATATGCAATTTGATGTTACGGTATTAGATTCTGTATAGCATTCAAATCTATACTTTTTGATATGCCTATATTTTTAATAAAATCTCGGTCATGCGAAATAACAAGAAGAGTTCCTCTGTAATTTTTTATAGTATTGGTTAGTATTGATAGACTTGATAAATCGAGATTATTGGTCGGTTCATCCAAAATAAACATATCAGGAATATGATTTGAAATCATTAGGCAACACAAATAAAGTCGCATTCGTTCGCCACCGCTTAATACCAAACAACTCTTATCCCATGTCTCTTGAGAAAATAAAGCCCTGTTTAATCTCAGTTTTATTTCATGGTCTAATAGATTACTTTTGTTATACTCCTGTGCGAGTTCAAGAACTGTTAACCCTCTATTTACCTGACTATAATTTTGGTCGAGGTATATGTATGAAAAATCAGATTTCTTTACCTCGCCCGACGTTGGAGATAGCTCTCCTATCAATAATTTGATTAAGGTTGTCTTACCTGTCCCATTATTTCCTGTTAATTGAATACGCTCGCCACTTCGTATCTCCATATTTAGAGAAGTTTGCCATAATGTTTTATCTTTGGCATATTCAAAATTCACATCAATAGTCGAAGCTAGCAATTTGCCATTATGTAATTGAGCATCCTCAAAGTCGATTTTGAGTTCACAGTTTATATCTTGCTTTTGTCGTAATTTTTTTAGTTTTTGTTGATTATTGAAAATAATGTCTGAATGCTTTTCTTTTAATTTAGCGGTACTATTTTCAGCTAAGTTACCACGTGCATTCATTACGATTCGCGCAACTCCACCTTTTTGTTTACTCTTGTTCCCTTGTGATGTGCGCTTGTCTTGGCGTTGTTGAACTTCTTGTGCTTTTTTTCGAGCTGAACGCAAGTTTGCTTCTTCTGAACTAATCTGTTGCTCTAATGCCCTTTCTTCAATTTCTTTTTGCTCTTTATAGAAAGTATAATTTCCACCATAAACTTTGATGCCTTTTTCTGACAATTCGTATGTCGTATCAAGGAGATTGAGTAAGGTTGTATCGTGGCTTACAACGATAATAGTAGCTTTACAATTAGCGATATAATTATAAAATTTCTCTCTTGTAATTTGGTCTAAATGATTGGTCGGTTCATCAAGTAAGATAATATCGGGCTTGTGAATCAACAATCCCGCAAGAAAAACTTTGCTTTTCTCTCCACCACTCAACGAATCTAAAGGAGATGTCAATTCAATATTAGTCAATCCCCAATAATCAAGTGCAGATCTGCAACGAGATTCAATATCCCAATCATCTTCCAATAAATCATAATAGATATAGTCACTACTGCCATTGTTTATGGCATACAAAGCATTGATTTTTTTATCAATGCCAAGGGCTTCGGATATATTTTGTTTTGTAAACCCTATTTGTTGCGGTATGTAATATGGTTGTGATGGGTATTGGATAGCTCCAACAGAAGGCGTAAGTTCCCCTGCAAGTAACTTTAGCAGAGTAGATTTTCCTATTCCGTTGTTACCAATAATAGAGACTTTTCTGTTTGAAGAAACAGAAAAACGAACATGCTTAAATAATGCTTGCTGATTGGAATAGTGATAAGAAACATCACTAATGATAATACTCATGTATATACAATTAATAGCAGTCTTGCGTAAAGACCAATTAAACCGAAATCTATCTTAAAATCCCACGGTGTCGGTTTAATAAAACCAACTATTAATTGTTATCTTTCATTGGAGTATTTTTAAATTCGAGGGCAAAGATATAATATATAGTTGAATGGAACAAGATTTATTTTCTTTTTCTTTGGAAACCAATCACATAAATAGTTTTCTGCAATTGATTATTTCATTTAACCATCAATATCTACGCCACTCCCTGCATTATAAAGCCATTGCTACCTATTTCTGAAAACCGTTTTATTTTTCAACTATATTTGTTGGCAAAACGAATAAAGTCAAACAAATATGGATATTGTAGCAATAGAAAAAGAATCTTTTGAGGTTTTTAAGCAAACATTAGGACGTATCGCCTCTATAATTCCCGAAAGAATTTCTTTACATTCACTCTGTATCGAACAAGAATGGATAGAGGGCAAAGAATTGGCTACTTCTCTGAATATATCTCTGCGTCGTTTACAAATGATGCGAGAAAACGGGAAACTCTCATTCTCTACCATTGGCAAAAAAGTTTATTATCGGATTGCCGAAGTGAAGTCATTGTTGGAAGAACATAAAATCAACTCAAAATAATCATCATGCAACTGTACACCAATAAAGATTGCCAAGAACTATTACAAGCCTTAAACGAAGCTCTGCCTTATATCGAACAGGTTTTGAAATTGCACAAGCCCTTGTTCGATGGCGAACGTTATCTAACGAGTGAAGAACTTTGTTCTATCCTAAAAATAAGCAGGCGTTCCTTGCAGGATTATAGAAACAATGGAATCCTACCATTTATCCAACTGCCAGGAAAAATTTTGTTTCGTGAATCCGACATCAGAAAAGTATTAGAAGAACGCTTCCGACCTGCTTATGACAATTCTTTATAAATCTTGTTTTTTTGATTGCTTGAAACGGCTGACTATTCAATTTTGAATAAATCAGCCGTTTTTCTTAAGGCTTACTTCGCAAAACTTTCTTTTACTCCCTGCATATCCCGAAGAATACTCTGGTCAAGCACTTTTGCATAACGCATAGTCATTCGAGTATTGGTATGCCCTACCATTTTAGCAATGTTTTCAAGTGAAACATTATTGGCGAGTGTAACCACCGAGCAGAATGTGTGCCGCCCTGTATGAGTCGAGAGCTTCTTCTTAATTCCGCACAAATCAGCGATTTCTTTCAAGTATGAGTTAAGCTTTTGATTCGCCATTACAGGCAGCAAAATTCCTTTCTTCTGACAATACGGATGCCCTTCGTATTTCGCTAAAATCTGCAAAGGAATATCAAGCAGAGGGACATTGCACATTATTTTTGTTTTCTGCCTTGCCTTGCGAATCCATAAATTACCCTCATTATCAGGAACGATGTGTTCTTCTTTCAGTTCCGACACATCTATGAAGGCGAGCCCAGTCCAACATTGGAAGAGAAAAACATCACGCACCAATTCCAATCGGGGAATATCAAATTCTTTGGTTCGCAGAATTTCCAATTCATCTTTGGTTAAAAACTCTTTGTGTACTTCCTGCTCGTGGAATCGAATATTGACAAAAGGATTTTTCGTCATCCAATCGTTAGCCAAAGCCAGATTCGTAATTTTCTTGATAACCTTCATGTAGCGAATCAAGGTGTTTTCCGACAGACCTTTTTCTGTTTTCAAGAAATGAATGTAGTCTTGGATAAATGCGTGATTGACTTCTTTGAGAGGAATATCTTTCATTCGATGTTTTTTCAAAGCCATTTCTCTCATGTATTTTAGGCAAGTATCAAAACGAGAAATAGTAACTTTAGCGTAATCTATCCCAATCAGTTCCCTACATTTATCGTTATGCTCCTGAAATACCTGAAAGAACATCTTGTGTTCTTCGTCCAATCCTAGAAATTTCCGCTTGATCTCCATCGGGTTGATAAGTTTGTCTTCCAACTCCATATTCCGATGAATATCCAACAAACGGAGCTTTACCGAATCTAGGTAACGGTTGATTTCGATAGATGCGGAATCTTTGCCTGTGCATCGTTCTTTCTTTTGATTCCAATACTTCGGAAATACATCACGTTTGAGTTGCATTTCTACTAATTGCCCATCAATAGTTATTCTCAACATGATGGGTGTTTCTCCTGTTCTCTTCAGTTTTGTTTTTCTGATGAAGAAAAGCACGTTAAAAGTTTGACGTTTCATACGCTATAAATTAATGGTTTAAAGATACTTAAACCACGCCTTTTAGATAGCATTCAACGATAAGACAATCAGCGACTTATAATACAATTCGTGGTCAATTTTTAAGTGGTCAAAAAATGACCACGATTTAGCCCGAAGGAACTGCCTAATTTTGCTAAAAATGGAGGTTTTTTTGGAAAAAGAAAATCCCTGAAATGTTTAATTTTCAGGGATTTACCAAATTTGAAGTCTTTTAAAAGTGGTGCCACCAGTAAGCATACTTCAAACCCACCGCAAAGGTATAATAGTATGTGATGAAGCCTCAACCATAGAGCTAAAAGTGGGTACCGTTAACTACTACAAAGATATCGAGTGCGAAAATCTTGACTACACAACAATGTTGTAATTGCCTGTACAACGCTGCTAAAGTTTTTGCAGGATAGTTTTATCCATAGGCTTGACTTTAGAAGGGTAGAAAGCCACAAGCCTTCCCTTTTCATCAATAAGATACTTACCGAAATTCCATGACGGCTCGTTTGTATTCCATCCGTTTTTAGCCTTATCTGTAAGCCATTTATATACAGCATTTTTACCTGTGCCCTTAACCGAAGATTTTTGCATCATCAAGAAAGTCACCCCATAGTTCTTCTCACAAAACTCCTTAATCTCCTCATTAGTACCTGGGTCCTGCGCACCGAAATCATTAGATGGAAAACCAATTACAACCAACTTTCCGGCATAATCACTGCTTAACTTCTCTAAATCTTTGAACTGAGGCGTATATCCGCACTTTGAAGCAGTATTTACAATAAGGACTTTCTTTCCTTTAAGAGTCTCAAAGTTAAACAGCTCTCCATCAATCGTATTAAACGACAGCGAATAAAAATCCACCGGCGGAGTCACTACATTTTGTGCACTTAACATACCGGCCAAAAGCAAAGCCGATAGTAAAAAGATATTTTTAACACTTTTCATATTCCACATACTCGCTATTTATTTACAACAATATTGCACTTTAAAAGTTTTCGTCTAATTTAGTAAAGATTTTTCAACTACCCATCCTTATCCTCAAAAGCCTGACTCTGCTAAAGTTTCCCATGTAGGCCGCCGGCAAGTTGCCGCTCTGCCAGAGTTTTTTAAAACGACCTGATTACCTGATGATTAACCATAAAAATTTAAAAAATCCGAACGCTTTAAAAGACTAAAATACTGATAACCAGGGATTGTAAAAAAACTCTGCCAGAGCAGCAGTTTACCGGCAACCTATATGGGAAACTTTAACAAAGCTCTCCAGTTTAAGGAAAAAAAGATAACTTTGGAACTCAAATTATTAATAATAGTAACAACCATGAAAAAATTAATTCTACTATCACTTTGCTTTATATCGTTGACACTGAATGCTCAAGAGAGTAATAATGAGAAAAAATTATGGGCAAAATCTTTTTTAAACGAGAAAGCTCCCGAATTAGTTGTAGAACAATGGATAACAAAAGAGCCAAATAGAGATGGAAAGTTTGTGTTGATAGATTTTTGGGCTACCTGGTGCTCGCCTTGCCGCAGAGCTATTCCCGATTTAAACAAGTTCCAGAAGAAATTTGCAGATAATTTGGTAGTTATTGGAGTATCTAAAGAGTCCGTAGAGAAGGTAACCGCTATGAAAGAGCCGGTTATTGAGTACTACAGTGCTGTTGATACTAAAGGGACAACCCATACCCAGTTAGAAATTCTTGGAATTCCGCACTGCATTCTTATAGATCCAAAAGGTATTGTAAGATGGGAGGGATTTCCGCTATTAGAGGGACACGAACTAACCGAAGAGGTTATTGAGAAGCTAATTGCCAAATACAAATAAGCGATATCAAACACAACTAAGCGATATCAAACACAACAGAATAAAAAATCTGAACGATTTAGCACACGATTGAAAAGTAGGTGTTAGAAATTGGGTACTGTCTAGAATTTTGTGTAGGCACTATCCACTAAATTGTGTAAACGGTAATTGAGTCTTCATAACTCAAGCGATTGTATTCGTCCATATCTTCCGGATCGGCATTGTTAGCCTCCTCGGCTTTCAGTTTAGCATATAGTTCCTCAAATGCATCGGCGATATATTTCAAGAAAATAAATCCCAATGCAATATGCTTATATTCGGCGGCATCTATATTTTTCCGCAGTTTATCTGCCGTTTTCCAAAGTTGCTTTTCCAAAGGCTCTTCCGCCATATTACCGTTTTTCTTTGCCATCTCTACTTTTCTATATTATATTCTACAAGCTAAGAAATTAACTCGTTATCAAAGTTAGAAAATATTGCGGGATAATAATAAGAAACACCCCTTTTTTAGATATTCCAACTCAAACCTCTGCATCAGTTCAATTATTTGCTGGTTTGTAATAACCGCCTCGCAGAAAAACAAAAATTCCTAAAAATTAAGCGCTTTTAGGGATTTCCTGGAAAGAAAAATCCCTGAAAATAAAACATTTCAGGGATTTACAAAATTTGAAGTCTTCTAAAAGGTGGTGCCACCAGGAATCGAACCGGGGACACAAGGATTTTCAGTCCTTTGCTCTACCAACTGAGCTATGGCACCGTTTTGTATGGGAGTGCAAAAGTAGAACTTTTTTTGATTCTTACAAAAAATATCCGTTTTTTTCTTACCTTTGTATGATGTAAATAAATATTTTATGGCAACGACAGCTGATTTCAAGAACGGATTATATATCGAATTTAATGGAAGGCCTTGTCAGATTGTGTATTTTCAGCACGTAAAGCCCGGTAAAGGCGCTGCTTTTGTAAAAGTGAAAATGAGGAATTTAGAAAACGGCAGAATTCTGGAAAACACCTTTAGTGCAGGCGAAAAAATAGACATTATTAGCGTTGAAAGGAGGCCTTATCAATTTCTATACAAGGATGATATGGGATTCAACTTTATGCATACCGAGACTTTCGAACAGATAAGCCTTGAGCATAACATGATTGAAAATGCCGATCTTATGAAAGAGGGGCAAAATGTAGAGATGATGTTCCTGACAGACCAGGAGAGGGTGCTCACTTGCGAGCTTCCGCCTTTTGTGGAGATGGAAATAACATACACCGAGCCTGCCGTTAAAGGAGATACCGCATCTACCAACGCTATGAAATCAGCAACGGTTGAAACAGGTGCAGAGATAATGGTTCCTCTGTTCATTAATCAGGGAGAAAGGATCAAGGTGGATACCCGTACCAGAAGTTACGCCGAACGCTGCAAAAATTAAGCAGAAATAGCAGGCCGGATTAAACAGGTACAGCCGGTAATGCAATTCAAGAGAGTTTCCTTATAATGCTTAGGCCGTCGCGGAGGGGGAAAATGAAACATTCAACGCGCGAGTCGTTCTTTACCATTTCGTTAAAGCGTATTATCTCTTGGGTTTGCGCATCTTTAGGCGGCTGATCAGCCACAACTTTTCCATACCATAATACATTATCGGCCAGAATATATCCGCCCGGTCTCACCATATCAAAAACAAGATTGTAGTATGTACAGTACTCGCGTTTATTGCCATCAATAAATACTATATCGTAAGTATTCTCTTTTAAAAGAGGTATGGTGCCGTAAGCGTTTCCAAAATGAAGGGTAATCTTATCACTAACACCTGCTCTTTCGAAAGCCTCCCGCATGAGCGCTTCGTGCATATCATTTTTCTCAAGAGCATCCAGGCGACCGCCCTCCTGCAATCCCAAGGCAAGGCAAATTGCCGAGTAGCCTGTAAAGGTACCTATCTCCATAATTTTCTGCGGAGAGATCATGCGGGAGAGGGTAACAAGCAAGCGTCCCAGAGCCGGACCGGCCAGCATTCGGGAATGGTTTGTAGTGCGGGCGGTCTCCTCTTCCAGCCACTCCAGAGCTTTTGGCAACTGGAAGGAGTGGTTAATAATATAATCCATCGAGGCAAAATCGTTCATGAGTATATAAGGGTAAAAAGGCGTGATCCATCAAAGATTTGACGGGAGACTTCATAGAGTTTCGCGGCGTCAACCGCTGCAATCTTCTCCATGACAGTTTCAATGGGCTCAATCTTGCCGTGGAAAAGCAGGGATTTGCCCATTGCAAGGCATTGAGCTTCGGCATTATCGTTTGCAATGGCAAGCTGGCCCAGCAGTTGCTTCTTGGCAGCTTTGAGCTGGTTGGGTTTAATCTCCATCTCTTTTAGCAGATTTATCTCCTCTCCAACTATCTCCAGACACTTATCTATATTCCCTTTATCGGTACCGAAATAGATTGTAAAGAGGCCGGTATCGGTATATGGCGTATAGGAAGCATCCACTGTGTAGGCAAGAGCGTGCTTCTCGCGCATTGATTGGTTTAAGCGGGAGTTGAGAGCCGGACCTCCAAGGATATTGGTAAGGAGAGCCAAAGGGATACGGTTATCATTGTACATTGAGTATGCGCTTGTACCTATCACACAGTGAGCCTGAAAGTTTTTTTTGGGGCGTCTCAGAATCTCTCCTGCATAAGAGTTTACTGCACAACTCAAATCTTCCGGATGCTTTAGGCCATTGGGAGCAACACCGTTATTCTCCCTTCTCCCAAAATGCCTGTTGACCAAAGTTGCCCCTTTGCCCTCATCAATATCGGCCACAATAGAGAAGGCCATGTTCGAAGGGAGATAATATCTGCCGCAAAAACCCATAATCTCCTCTACCCCAATTTTTTCAACACTTTTACGTTTACCTAAAATAGGCATAGAAAGCGGATGCCCCTCAAAAAGTAATTCGTCAAAATCGTCAAAAATCATCTCGGAGGGCTGATCTTTATACGAGCAAATCTCGTCTAAGACAATCTCTCTCTCTTTAAGAAGCTCTTTAAGAGGGAATTTGGAGTTAAAGGCGAGATCTGATAAGAGCTCAATCGCCCTGGCTATATCCTCTTTAAGCACGGTAGCATGAATCACTGTCTCCTCTTTAGTTGTATATGCATTGAGCTCTCCTCCCAGGCTCTCAAGGTAGTTGTTAATCCGTACAGCTCCCCGCTTTGTCGTACCCTTGAAAAGCATATGTTCGGTAAGATGAGCCAATCCGTTAAATGCAATACTCTCATCCCTCGTTCCCGCCTTAATGCTCAAAGCACAATAGGCAACAGGAGAGGAGATTCTCTTAAAAGCATAACCAATACCCGAATCGAGTTTTAAAACAGAAATATTCATAGAATAGAAACCCTCTTAAATCAGAAAAGATACGGCGCCGACATCTTTCTTAAATCCTCTTTAGTAAATCCTGATTTGGCAAATCCTGACACTTTATGCCTTCTAAAAAAGAGAAGCCTCAAATCCTCTGTGGAGATGACCATCTTATAACAATAGGAGCCTCTGGCCTCCCCTTTCGGTTTGATAGCAACAGCAATAGCCTTACCTGCAACACTCTCCGAAAGAGCCTCCTCCATCTGCTCAAAAGAGGCAAACTGCACATTTCCCTTGAAAAGAGCTTTAATTTTCTCTTCATCAATGGAGTAGCCAATCTGCTCCTTAGCAATAAGAAGCCTCTTCCCTTTTATCTCATTAACTCTACCGGAATAGAACAGGGTGCCCTTGAAGGCAAGAGAGATATCCTGCTGAATAGCGTAGATGTGGTCCTGAATAATATTTATATATGTGGGCAGAAGCCAAAGCATATCACCCGACAGGTCATCGCTCGGCTGCAGCGGCAGGTTGATAATATCATTACCGGCACGCAACCCTCTTCTCCCCTCCTCTCCTCCTCTGAAGAGCGTAAGATACTCTATCTTGGGTTCCAGCTCTTTACGGTATAATCCATCTGCCCTCATAAGAAAATAGAAAGAGGTGTCCTGCTTACTCTTTTCATACTCCTCGAACGAACAAAACTCAAAAGGGGATATCCGCCAGAATCTGTTCACGGCATCTCTAAGCATCAAATCGGCAAGGGTAGTTGATGGAACAACAACTTTTGTGGTCCTGGCCCCAAAGGTGGCAAAACTCTTTCTTGCCTCCGAAATGGGATTCTGTCCGTTAGCTACGGCACAGAAAAACAGTAACACAATAACAATTGAAAAATGTCTCATATCCCAAATCTTAATGAAGTGCAAAATTAGATAAAAATTTGTACTTTTGCCCTGCATGGGAAAATTTATAGTATCTGCCAGGAAATATCGTCCGGATAGTTTTGAAACCATTATCGGACAAGAGAATATTGCAACTACTCTCCGCAACTCTATTTTACGTAACCAGTTAGGACATGCCTACCTCTTTTGCGGGCCCCGCGGTGTGGGAAAGACCACCATGGCGCGTATCTTTGCCAAGACCATCAACTGTTTTGAACCGGGAGAGAATATGTCGCCCTGCAATAAGTGCGAATCTTGTGTCTCATTCAAAGAGGGTCGCTCCTACTCCATTCACGAACTGGATGCCGCCTCCAACAACTCGGTTGACGATATAAGACAACTTGCCGAACTGGTAAGGATTCCTCCGCAGATTGGCAAGTACAGCGTATATATTATTGACGAGGTGCACATGCTTTCACAATCGGCATTCAACGCATTTCTCAAGACTCTCGAGGAGCCGCCTGCACATGCCATATTCATATTGGCTACAACCGAGAAGCATAAGATACTTCCTACCATCCTTTCCCGTTGCCAGATCTACGATTTTAACAGGATCTCGGTTGAGGATATTGTGAAGAATCTAAAGATGATTGCCGATAAAGAGGGGGTAACGATGGAGGTAGAGGCGATGCATGTTATTGCACAAAAGGCAGATGGCGCTATGCGGGATGCTCTTACTATTTTCGACCAATCAGTTGCATTTTGCGGCGACAATATCACATATGACAACGTAATCTCTTCGCTCAATGTACTCGATTACGAATATTATTTAAAACTGACAGATGACCTACTCGCAGGAGATTACGCAAAAGCTCTGCTTATATTTGACGAGATACTTGCCAAGGGGTTCAATGCCCTGCACTTCATAGGCGGACTGAGCCATCACTTTAGAGACCTGCTTGTATGTAAGGATGAGAGCACGCTTCCATTACTGGACCTGGCTCCGTCGTTCGTCGAGAAATATAAAACACAAGCAGCACAATGCTCACAGCAGTTCCTTTACGAGGCTCTCAATATAACATCGGCCAGCGAAGCGGGCTACAAGAGCAGCGGGCATCAGAGACTTCACATAGAGATAGCCCTGTTGAGACTCAGCCGCATAACAGCCGTTCCACAAGAGCAAGAGCCGACACCTCCGCAGGAAACTGCAAAAAAGCCGGAATCTGTACAAAAACCAAAGCAAGAGACTAAGGGCGGCAATGCAACCCTCTCAATAAAAGAGCTGCTCAAGAGTGCCGCTGCCACATCTGCAAGCACTCGGCAACAGGACGAGAAAACGGGACCGGGAAACGACAAGATTGAACCGGTAAAGCTCAAAGAGGTATGGAAAATGATGGCCGAATCGGAAAAAGCCCTGCAGAGACTCTCTACCACTATAAATCAGGTTGAACCGGTACTCAAAGAGGACTCTACCATAATTTTCTATGTAAAAAACATAATGCAAAAGAACTGGATTGAGGCCAACTGTATGCTCCGTCTCAAAGAGTTTTTAAAAACCAATCTCAATAATAAAGATATAGAGTTGGTTGTTGAGGTGACTCCCGATGACGATCCCGCAGAGAATAACAAGATGTATATGCCGGAGGAGAAGGCAAAGTTTATAATGGAAAACTATCCTGAGGTAAGAGAGATGAGAGATGATCTCAAACTTGAATTAAAGTAAGATTATGCGTTTACATTGCAGCAATTTGGTCAAAAAATATGGCTCCCGTACGGTTGTCAAGGGGGTTTCGTTAGAGGTTGAACAGGGTGAAATAGTGGGATTGCTTGGTCCCAACGGCGCCGGTAAGACAACCAGTTTCTATATGATTACAGGGCTAATCAAACCCAATGCAGGAAGGATCTTTCTTGATAATGAAGAGATAACCACATTGCCGATGTATAAAAGAGCGCAGATGGGGGTGGGGTATCTGGCTCAGGAGGCCTCTGTTTTCAGGAAAATGAGCGTAGAGGACAACATTATGTCTGTAATGGAGATGTCTATACCCGATGCACAGGAGAGAAAAGAGAGGCTTGAGACGCTCATTGATGAGTTCGGATTGCACAAAGTGAGAAAGAATCAGGGGATTCAGCTCTCCGGAGGTGAAAGGAGAAGATGTGAAATTGCAAGAGCTCTGGCACTAAAGCCAAAATTCATCCTGCTGGATGAACCCTTTGCCGGTGTTGACCCCATTGCTGTTGAAGATATTCAGCACATAGTTGCAAACCTTAAGACCAAAAATATAGGTATAATTATTACCGACCATAATGTACATGAGACTCTGGCTATTACAGACAGGGCCTATCTACTTTACGAGGGAAAAATATTAGAGAGCGGGTCGGCCGAAGTGTTAGCCAATAATCCCGAAGTCAGGAAAAAATATCTGGGACAGAACTTTGAGTTAAGAAGTGCAGTTCTAAAAAAGAGGGCAAAAGATAACAAAAGCGAAAAAGATAACGGCACCCCTGTATCTGTTGATGATTCTACAAACCCAAAAACAACATCTAAAACAGAAGGTGCCGATATGTTAAATTATAGCGATAAGGCTGGTAATTTGGAGCGGGGGGATCTGTGAGTTATGGTTATTTGGTGATTTGTCCGGGACCATAGCCGCCAACTCTTGCACCTTTAACGCTTTTTGTATTGCGGGGAGCTATACCTTTTACTCCCTGACGAGCAGGAACTCTGCTTTGATAATGAGCGCCTTGTCCTTTCATACCTCTTTGCATTCCAAAATTTCCGTGTGGACCTACACGTTTGTCAAATGCCAATTTTTGCTCATCGGTAAGCAGTGCCCTAACTTTAGACTGATGCTCAGCTCTCTGCTTCATAGATTTGTTCTGGAGGGTGGTAATCTCATCTATCTTAGAGTTTACAGCTTTGGTATTGGGCTTATCTACCTGCTGTAACGTTCTAAGCTGTGCTCTTAGCTCCTGAAGTTTATTCTGAAGTTGAAGCATCTCTTTTTCGTGCTCTACTCTAAGATTATTGATTGCGATAGTCTGATCTTCTGTCAAAGTTGGCATGAGACGTGCGGGGTTGGCTCCCATAAAGCCTCTTGGTTGTACCTGCAGATTCTGAGCAGATAGTGAAAGAACCATAAAGGCCATCAATAGTGTAAAATAAAACTTTTTCATCTCTTTATCTTTTTTTGTTTGTTCGCTTATATGACTATGGCAGCTGCAAAAGGTTTAATAACAGGAAAGAATTTTTAACTTTGTGCACTATTTTGGTAATTTTCAATAAATAAATAACAGATATGGCAGAAAAATTATTTTCTGAGTTTTCACCGGTCTCCACACAGCAGTGGGAAGAGGTGATTAACAAGGATTTGAAAGGAGCCGACTATGAGAAGAGGCTCATCTGGAAAACGATGGAGGGGATTTCGGTACGCCCCTATTACCGCGCCCAAGATCTTGAGAAGTTAAACCATTTGGGTACAGCTCCCGGGCAGTTCCCTTTTGTAAGAGGCACCAAAGGGGACAACGACTGGATGGTTCGTCAAGGTTACTGTGCTCTGGAGAGTTTAAAGGGCGCCAACGAGCAGGCTGTAGATGGAGTGGGTAAAGGTGTTGATTCGGTTGCTTTTTGCATTAACGGGGGGAGAGCTATGAGCGCAGATGAGATGTCGGTACTACTCAAAGGGATTGATCTCTCTAAAACTGAGGTGAACTTTGAGGGGTGTTCATGCGCTACGGCAAAGATTGTGGAGACTTTTCTCAACTATGCGGCAGAAAGCGGAATTGGACAGGGCAGCTTAAGGGCCTCCTTCGATTTTGACCCGCTAAGGGCGCTCACCACCACCGGAGCATTCCACTGCCCCAACTACAAAGAGACTTTGAAGAGAAGCGTAGAGCTTGTTAAGAATTATCCCGGAGTGAGAGTTGTAGGTGTTGAGGCCTACATGTTCAACGATGCCGGTTCTACCATTGTTCAGGAGCTGGGATTTGCCATAGCTGCAGGAAGCGAATATATGAATCTGCTAATGGGAATGGGATTCTCTGCAGATGAGGCAGCTTCCAAAATTAAGTTCACCTTTGCAATAAGCTCAAGCTACTTTATGGAACTTGCAAAGTTTCGCTCTGCCAGAGTACTGTGGGCTAATATAGCAAAAGAGTACGGCGCTCAAGAGGAGTCTTCTCAAAAGATAAATATCCACGCCGTTACCAGCCAGTGGAATATGACTGTTTATGACCCAAATGTAAACATGCTGCGCGGCACAACCGAGGCCATGAGCGCTGCATTGGCAGGTGTTGACTCTCTTGAGGTGCTCCCTTTCGATTATGCGTTTCGCGAACCCTCTGCCTTTAGTAACAGAATCGCAAGAAATACCCAAATTATCCTCAAAGAGGAGTCTTATTTTGATAAGATTACCGATCCTGCTGCCGGTTCATACTACATTGAAAATCTTACCTCATCCATAAGCGAAGAGGCATGGAAACTATTTGTTAAGGTGGAGGAGATGGGCGGATATATTAAAGCCCTTGAGAGCGGTTTTGTACAGGACGAGATTAAATCTGCATCTGCAAAAAGAGACAGCAACATAGCTACCAGAAGAGATATTCTGCTGGGAACCAATCAATACCCTAACTTCCATGAGGTTGCCGATAAAGAGGTTACTTATAATGTTGTAACTCGCGGCGCTAATTGGGAGAAGAGTAAAAATATGATTGTGGAACCTATTGAGAAGTATCGTGGTGCACAGGCATTTGAGGCTCTCCGTTTCGCCACCGGGACAAGCGGTAAAAAGCCTAAAGCCTTTATGCTTACTTTCGGGAACCTCGCTTTTTGCCGTGCAAGGGCTCAATTTTCATGCAACTTCTTTGCAGTGGCAGGATTTGAGGTTATTGACAACAACCGCTTTGCAACCATCCAGGAGGGGGTTGAAGCTGCCGTTAAGGCGGGCGCCGATATTGTTGTAGCCTGCTCTTCCGATGAAGAGTATGCCGAAGCTGTTCCACAAATCAAGAACCTCCTGCCTAAGGAGAGTATTCTTGTAGTGGCCGGTGAGCCAGCCTGCAAAGAGGATCTTATTGCAGCCGGAATCACCAATTTCATAAGCGTTAAGAGCAATGTACTCAATACGTTACAGCAGTATCAAACTCTTTTGGGTATTAAATAGATAAAATAGAAAGATTATGCGTCCAAAATTTAAAGATATAGATTACAAAGGCGGTTCGGCAGTTAAAAATGTCGAATCAAAATTCATGACTCCCGAACTTATTGAGATTAAGGGAACATACAACTCATCTGACCTTGAAAGTCTCGAGCATCTCAACTTTGCAGCCGGCATACCTCCATTCCTCAGGGGGCCGTACAGCACTATGTATGTGATGAACCCATGGACTATCAGGCAATACGCCGGATTCTCCACAGCAGAGGAGTCCAACGCATTCTACCGCAGGAATCTGGCTGCAGGACAAAAAGGTCTGTCGGTAGCATTTGACCTTGCAACTCACCGCGGCTACGATGCCGACCACCCCAGGGTTGTGGGCGATGTAGGTAAAGCGGGTGTCAGTATTTGCAGCGTAGAGGATATGAAGGTTCTCTTTGACCAGATACCCCTCAATAAGATGTCGGTCTCTATGACCATGAACGGAGCGGTGCTCCCTATCCTCGCCTTTTATATTGTTGCAGGGCTTGAGCAGGGAGCAAAGCTGGAGGAGTTGACAGGAACTATCCAGAACGATATCCTAAAGGAGTTTATGGTAAGAAACACCTATATCTATCCGCCCGAATTCTCAATGAGAATCATTGGCGATATCTTCTCTTATACCGCAGCCAATATGCCTAAGTTCAACTCCATCTCCATCTCCGGTTACCACATGCAGGAGGCGGGTGCAACCTGTGATATCGAGATGGCTTATACCCTTGCAGACGGACTTGAATATTTAAGAACAGGGATTGCAGCAGGGATGGATGTAGATCAATTTGCTCCAAGACTCTCATTCTTCTGGGCTATTGGAATGAACCACTTTATGGAGATTGCCAAAATGCGTGCCGCAAGAATGATTTGGGCTAAGTTGGTTAAACAATTTAATCCCAAGAACTCTAAATCTATGTCACTCAGAACCCACTCGCAAACTTCTGGATGGTCGCTCACAGAACAGGATCCGTTCAACAATGTTGCAAGAACCTGTATCGAGGCGATGGGTGCCGCTTTAGGACACACTCAATCGTTGCACACCAACGCTCTTGACGAGGCGATTGCGCTTCCTACCGACTTTTCGGCCAGGATTGCAAGGAATACTCAAATCTATATACAGGAGGAGACTCAAATCACTAAATCTCTTGACCCTTGGGCAGGCTCATACTATGTAGAGAAGCTCACAGCAGAGATAGCCGAAAGGGCTTGGGGGCACATTCAAGAGGTTGAAAAACTTGGAGGAATGGCCAAAGCTATCGAGACAGGTATTCCCAAATTGAGGATCGAAGAGGCGGCTGCCCGCAAACAGGCTCGTATTGATTCGGAAATAGACACAATTGTAGGTCTTAACAAATATCGCCTTGAGAAAGAAGATCCGCTTGAGATTCTTGATGTGGACAACACCAAAGTACGCGAATCTCAAATCCAAAGACTTAATGAACTTCGCGCTAATCGCGATGAGGCTAAAGTTAAAGCAGCACTCGATGCAATTACAAAAGCAGCCGCCGAAAAGAGCGGGAATCTGCTTGCACTTGCAATTGAAGCTGCCAAAGTTAGAGCAACCCTTGGTGAAATCTCCGATGCATGCGAAGCGGTTGCAGGAAGATATAAAGCAGTTATCCGTATGAACACAGGAGTATATTCAAGTGAAGTAAAAAACGATGCCGAGTTTGAAAAGGCAAAAGAGTTGGTTGCCAATTTTGCGGCTAAAGAGGGTCGTCAGCCCAGAATCATGATTGCCAAGCTTGGCCAGGATGGCCATGACCGCGGCGCCAAAGTGGTGGCAACCGGTTATGCCGACTGCGGATTTGATGTCGATATGGGACCTCTCTTCCAAACACCCGAAGAGGCTGCCAAGCAAGCTGTTGAGAACGACGTACACATTGTAGGAGTCTCTTCACTTGCCGCCGGACATAAAACCCTTGTACCCCAAATTGTAAACGAGCTTAAAAAATTGGGCCGCGAAGATATTATGGTGATTGTAGGCGGCGTCATTCCGGCTCAAGATTACGATGAACTTTACCGTGCAGGCGCCGTCGCAATTTTTGGTCCCGGCACCTCAATCGCCACCGCCGCCATTAAACTAATGGAGCTGCTGCTGCAGAAATTTGATTAGAACGCCCTGTTTCATTATAAAAGAGCTTTCCATTCACGCTATGTTATTAAATAACAAACTATCTCACTCCATTGGAGGCGGTATAGGGCAATCACGTGTTTGTATGTTTATACTCAGAAAAAGACACATTGGCGAGATACAGGTGGGAATCTGGGATGCAGACAAAAGAGAAAAATTGGAAAAATGCGGCGTGAGGTTGCTGTAAAAGCGATAATTATTGTCCTCTGGATAAGATGTTAAGGACTGAACCTCTGCTCACATATTACTGCCTTTATAAGAGTGGTAATTGATAGGAAAATTACTCCATTTGGTCTTGAATTAAAATAAAATTAGTAATTATTGACGAATTTCAAGAGTTCTACAACATCAGCGAATCGGTGTATAGCGATATGCAAAACATTTGGGACACCTACCGCAAGAAGTCTAAAAGAAAGAACCGCTATTTGGCAGAGCGGATAATATCATTAAGCTTTCGGCTTTTGATTTGACTACTCTAAAAGAGATTATGAGCGACTACAAACCTGATTATACTAATGATGAGTTACTTGCTCTATATTCTTTTACAGGAGGGGTTCCTAAATATGTAGAATTGTTCTGTGATAACATTCCGTTGACCATTGACGAGATGATTTCATTCATGGTTCGGGAAAACTCTCCTTTTACCGATGAAGGAAAGAACTTATTGATAGAAGAGTTTGGAAAGAATTATGCGACCTATTTTTCTATCCTAAGCGCCATTTCGGGCAGTATCAATACACAACCTAAAATAGAAGCAGCTTTGGGGAATAAAAGCGTAGGTGGTCAAATCAAACGCCTAATTGAAGACTATAATATTATTGTTCGTCAGCGTCCGATACTTGCAAAGGAAGGTAGTCAAGCTGTTCGATACGAGATACAGGATAATTTCATCCACTTTTGGTTTAACTATTTTGACCGCAATCG
>CAYZPF010000007.1:0-38986 GCA_964479995.1 uncultured Muribaculaceae bacterium
AATCTGAGTGTAGATTACTCTCTTATCCCCTCTCATTTTTTGTGTTCTTATCAATTCGTTCAACTCTCTGTAATTATATGCTTCCACAATATTATCCCTCTTATTCAAATCATTAATCGTAAGGTTAATCACAGTATCCATCTGTTTTCCCGATGTTATGATCTGAGAACCCGCTCTGTTTTCTCTTAAATAATATTTGTAGAGTCTCCATCCATTAAAGGTTGAGTCCCATGCAGCACTTTCTGCCGAAAGCTTTGAAGTAATAGTATGCCCTTCAATTGTCTCTAAAGTAAATTTTGAAGCAGAATTATTCCAGCTATTGAAAGACTCCATATACACATAATTACCGGGAGAGAGCTGAAAATGGATATTTCTACCGGTATTGATATACCTGTCTTTTATATATTTATCAGTAAATTCCAAACGCACTTTATTGGCCGGAGGAATCACAACCAGATTAAGGAAAAGGCTCAAAAAAGCAATAATGGCAGCCGATATAAAGTACGGATAAAGTAACCTTTTAAAGCTTATGCCTCCTGCCAATATCGCAACAATCTCGCTGTGTGAAGCAAGTTTAGAGGTAAAGAAGATAACTGAAATAAAGACAAAAAGAGCATTAAACATGTTCATGAAGTAGGGAATAAAATTTCCATAATATTGAGTTATTATGGCTTGCAGTGAGGCCCCCTTCTCAACAAAATTGTCAATTTTTTCGCTTACATCAAAGATAATCACTATAACAATGAAGATAAGAATTGCAAAGAAGTATGTCCCTATAAACTTCCTTATTATATATCTGTCCAGGATTGTAAGTCTTAATTTCATCTACAATTTAGTCTCTAAAGATTTCACGTAATCTCTTTTCCAGCTATTGAATGTAGCATTTTTAATATGCATTCCTGCCTCTTTAACCAGGTTGACATAGAAGGCCAGGTTATGCTCGCTGGCAATTTGCGCTCCTAAAATCTCGCCCGAAACAAACAGATGCCGCAGATAGGCTTTGGAGTAAATTTTGTCAACAAATGATGTTCCGTTCTCATCAATTGGCGAGAAATCGTTTGCCCATTTTTTATTTCTGATATTAATCATACCTTTTGAAGTAAAAAGCATGCCGTTACGTGCATTTCTTGTAGGCATTACACAGTCGAACATATCTATACCCCTGTCAATGGCCTCTAAAATATTTGAAGGAGTACCAACCCCCATCAAATAACGCGGTTTATCCTGGGGTAGTACAGGATTTAATACCTCGAGCATTTGGTACATAACCTCCGCCGGTTCCCCGACCGAAAGGCCACCTATTGCATAGCCATCCCTGTTTAATGAGCAGGCGTGTTCAGCAGCTTTAATCCTTAAATCGGGATAAACACATCCCTGAATAATAGGGAAAAAAGATTGTGAGTAACCATACAAAGGTTGAGTGCTATCAAAATGTTTTATCCCCCTCTCAAGCCAATCCTGAGTTAGTTTTAACGATTTCTTAGCGTATGCATGAGTTGAATCTCCCGGTGGACATTCGTCAAGGGCCATAATTATATCTGCCCCTATCACTCTTTGAATATCAACAACAACTTCGGGTGAAAAGAAATGTTTGGAACCGTCTATATGAGAACGAAATGTACATCCCTCTGCAGAGAGCTTACGATTTTCCGACAATGAAAACACCTGATATCCACCACTATCAGTAAGTATTGGACCATCCCAGGAGATGAATTTATGAAGTCCCCCTGCCTCTCTTATTATCTCAATTCCCGGTCTCAGATAAAGATGGTAGGTGTTTCCCAAAATTATCTGTGCTTTGATATCCTCTTTAAGATCACGATGATAAACCGCTTTTACAGAGCCAACTGTCCCTACCGGCATAAAAACCGGAGTCTCTATAACTCCATGGCAGGTATATACAAGGCCGCATCTTGCACCCATCAATCTATCCTGAGCTATTCTCTCAAATCTCATAATCTTTTACAAACTGGCCCCAAAGATAATAAATATAATAGCTATATTTGTTCCTTGTTGAAACCCTAATACCATAACCTGTGAAAAGATTAATCCTGATATTACTGCTCGCATTGTTAGCAACGGGCTCTGTTATTGCTCAAGAGAGCATTGACAACCCCTCTGCCTCCGGAACAAAAGAGCTGCTAACTACCGATACTTTAAATGCTAAACAGGCGACCGGCAATACCGATCCTACAAAAGGGGAATCCCCTGCGGCCAGCGTAAAAAACAAAGAGAATATATACAAGAATATTCTTGCCAAAAAAGAGTTCTCATTTAGCATTAAATCAATTTTAAGAGGCCTGTTAGGTATGGCTGCAATCCTGTTCATAGCTTGGATATTCAGTCTTGACAGAAAGGCTATCAAATGGAAAACAGTGGGTATTGCTTTAGCTATGCAATTCCTGGTAGCAGTCTCTGTAATCGCCTTCCCTGCAGTTCAGGCAGTATTCGAGTTTCTTGGCTCTCTCTTTGTCGCTGTCCTGGACTGGACCAAAGCAGGTTCAACATTTCTTTTCGGCTCCCTTATGGATGTCAATAGCTTCGGTTTCATCTTCGTTTTACAAATACTTCCCACAATTATATTCTTCTCGGCTCTTACTAGCCTCTTTTTCTATTTAGGTATATTACAGCGCGTTGTATGGTTAATGGCCTGGCTCCTGTCAAAGTCCCTCAGGCTTTCGGGTGCTGAATCCCTTTCTACAGCCGGTAACATCTTCCTGGGACAAACCGAGGCTCCGCTGATGGTAAAAGAATATATACCAAAGATGACTAAAAGCGAAGTTATGCTTGTGATGACAGCAGGGATGACCACAATGGCCGGAGGCGTCCTGGCAGCCTACATAGGCATGCTGGGCGGAGGAGATAAAGCATTGGAGCTGGAATTTGCAAAACACCTGCTTTCTGCATCTGTTATGGCTGCTCCCGGAGCAATTGCAATCTCGAAAATCATTAAACCCCAAACAGATGAGATTGATAACAGCGTTGATGTTCCTAAAGAAAAAATTGGCAAGAATGTGCTGGATGCCATATCCAACGGCACAATAGACGGACTGAAACTTGCGGCCAATGTTGGGGCTATGCTGCTTGTTTTTTATGCATTGATAGCAGGATTCAATGCTATTTTCAATAAAATTGGTGATTTAACCCATTTAAATCACCTTATTGTCAATATAACAGATGGAAGATTTAGCGGATTATCAATGCAATTTATACTCTCTTATCTCTTTGCACCTGTGATATGGCTCACAGGAGTGACCGGAGCAGATCTCCATCTGGTAGGACGTCTTTTAGGAGAAAAACTTATAATGACTGAGTTTATCGGTTATCAAAGCTTGGCGGAGATGATTCAAAATGGCGCCTTTACATCGGCAAAATCTATAATAATTGCAACTTACGTACTTTGCGGGTTCGCTAATTTTGCCTCTATAGGAATACAGATTGGCGGTATAGGCGGTATAGCGCCCAATCAAAAGCCTACATTATCCGCTTACGGATTCCGCGCACTTTTGGGTGCAACCCTTGCAGCTTTGGTATCCGCCTCAATGGTGGGAATGCTCATCTCTTAATTACAAGGCAAAATATAAAAAGCAAACCGGTCAGCTTAACATGTTGACCGGTTTGTTGTTATGATGTAACTCTGTTAACTCTTTTTCTGAATCAACCTATTCTGCAGGCTGCTGAGCTGCTTCATCAGCTTTATCCGGTTCGTTATTCTGTTCAACAATCTCTTCAGTCTCAACTACTTTAGCCGGCTCAATCGTTTTCTTCGCTTTAGCTGCAGGTTTCACAGGTGCTGCCTCTGCCGGGTCACTCTTCTTCGCCCTGCTTCTACGTGTTGTACTCTTTTTAACCTCTTCCCTGGGTGCAGATACTAATGCTGCTTCATTAAAGTCCACTAACTCGATCATAGCCATATCTGCAGCATCGCCTTGTCTGAATCCGGTTTTAAGTATTCTGGTATATCCTCCGGGGCGGTCGGCCACCTTAGGAGCAACAACACGAAATAGTTCTGTCACCGCCTCTTTTTGCTTAAGGTAGGCAAAAACCGTCCTGCGAGAGTGAGTGGTATCTTCTTTCGATTTTGTGATAAGTGGTTCAATATATACCCTAAGAGCCTTTGCCTTGGCAACCGTCGTTTCAATCCGTTTGTGCAAAATAAGGGACGATGCCATATTTGCCAGCATAGCTTTACGGTGACCGCTCTTACGACCTAAATGGTTAAATTTTTTATTATGCCTCATTTTTCAGTATTTTCTTTTCAATATTATACTTTGTCACATCCATGGCAAAGTTTAGCCTGTAACGCTCAACTAAGCTATCAATCTCTGAAAGTGACTTCTTTCCAAAATTTCGAAATTTCATAAGTTCTGTTCTCTGTAATGATACAAGATCGGCCAATGTATCAATATCTGCAGCCTTAAGACAGTTAAGCGCTCTTACAGAAAGCTCTAAATCTGCCAGTTTTGTCATTAACAGATGGCGCATACGTAGAGACTCTTCATCTAACTCGTTGCTGATAACCTCCGGGGGTGTCTCTAAAGTAATCTTCTCATCGGAAAAGAGCATGAAATGGTGAATCAAAATTTTGGCCGCCTCTTTCAATGCATCTTTTGGATGTATAGAACCGTCTGTAGTTATCTCCAAATCCAATTTTTCGTAGTCTGTCTTTTGCTCTACACGCCAGTTATCCACCGAGTATTTCACATTTTTTATCGGAGTAAAGATTGAGTCAATAGGAATATATCCAAAAGGTGCATCCTCAATACGATTCTCCTCTGCGGGAACATAACCTCTGCCTTTTCCTATCCTCAGTTCAAGAGAGAGAGTAACAGATGGCTCCATTGAGCATATATGCAGTTCCGGATTGAGAACTTTGAACGAGGTTAACTGTTTCGAAATATCCTCTGCGATAAACTCATGCTTACCACTTACCGTTACATTAACCACCTCTGAATCCTCCTCCTCTATCATTCTTTTAAAGCGAATCTGCTTAAGATTAAGAATAATATCAACAACTGTTTCAATTACTCCCGGTATTGTTGCAAACTCATGATCTACGCCCTGGAAGCGCACAGCTGTAATGGCGTGCCCCTCAAGAGACGATAGTAAAATGCGGCGCAAAGCGTTACCGACTGTATTACCGTATCCGGGCTCAAGCGGACGAAATTCAAAGCGACCGAAAATGTCGGTAGCGTCGAGCATTATTACCTTATCCGGTTTTTGGAATGCTAAAATTGCCATTTTTTTATTATTTAGAGTATAACTCAACTATTAACTGCTCGTTTATAGTCTCGGGGACTTCGCTCCTTAATGGTAGATTTAGATATTTACCTGTCAATGATGAACCATCCCACTCAATCCACGAGTATCTGGCTGAACCACGGGAAATACTATTCTGAATAGTTTCCAGGCTTTTTGATCTTTCACGTACGCCTATAATATCTCCGGGTTTTACCAATGCTGATGGTATATTGCAAACATGACCATTCAGAACTATATGACGGTGGGTTACAAGCTGCCTTGCTGCTGCGCGGGTAGGTGCAATTCCCATTCTATATACAATATTATCCAATCTTGATTCAAGTAATAAGATTAGATTCTCACCTTTACGTCCCTTCATTTTTGAAGCCTTTTCATAAAGGTTTCTAAATTGTCTTTCAAGGAGTCCATAGGTATATTTCACTTTCTGTTTCTCTTTTAGCTGAATACCGTACTCAGATATTTTTCTTCTCTTCTTTGCCAGACCGTGCTGACCCGGAGGATAATTTTTCTTTTCATAACTCTTATCAGGTCCAAAAATCGGCTCTCCGAATTTACGGGCAATTTTTGTTGTTGCTCCTATATATCTTGCCATATTAAATCGTTTATTATGATTTTAAAAAGGTTAAACTCTACGACGCCCTTTTGGACGACATCCATTATGAGGGAGCGGAGTAACGTCAATAATCTCGGTTACCTCAATACCTGCTCCGTGTATTGTGCGAATTGCAGACTCACGTCCGGCTCCTGGTCCCTTAACATAAGCCTTAACCTTGCGAAGCCCTAAATCATAAGCCACTTTGGAGCAATCTTCGGCTGCTGTCTGTGCTGCATAAGGGGTATTCTTCTTTGAACCTCTAAAACCCATCTTACCTGCTGATGACCAACTGATAACCTGGCCTGTGCTATTTGTTAATGAAACAATAATATTGTTAAAGGTAGATGAAATATGTGCCTGACCATAGGCATCAACTTTCACATTTTTTTTCTTACTTGCTGTTCCTGTCTTTCTTGCCATGATCTAGGTTCTATTTAGTTGCTTTTTTCTTGTTTGCTACAGTCTTCTTCCTGCCTTTTCTTGTACGGGCATTGTTCTTTGTGGATTGTCCGCGGACAGGAAGCCCTATACGATGGCGAATACCTCTGTAACAGCCAATATCCATCAATCGTTTAATATTGGTTTGAACCAGTGAACGTAGCTCACCTTCAATTTTATACTCCGCTGCAATAGTTGCTCTTATAGCAGCAATCTGATCGTCATTCCAGTCCTTTACTTTTGTGTTTAAATCTATACCGTTTTGGGTAAGGATTCTTTGAGCAGAACTGCGACCAATTCCAAAGATATAGGTCAACCCTATCTCTCCTCTTTTGTTTTTTGGTAAATCAACTCCGGCTATCCGTGCCATAATTTATATTCTCTCTTTAATGTTAGCAATAAAAAATTATCCTTGACGCATTTTGAATTTTGGCGTTTTTTTGCAGATTACATAAAGACGACCTTTACGTTTAACAATCTTACAATCATCACTGCGCTTCTTAATGGATGCTTTTACTTTCATATTTATTAATTTTTATTTGTACCTGAAAGATATTCTTCCTTTTGATAAATCATAAGGTGACATCTCAACTCTCACTCTGTCACCGGGTAAGATTCGGATATAGTGCATTCTCATCTTTCCAGAGATATGGGCAATTATTACATGCCCATTATCCAGCTCTACCCGAAACATTGCGTTTGACAAAGCTTCGATAATTGTTCCTTCTTTTTCAATAGCAGCCTGTTTTGCCATTTATTAACCTTATAATTTAAATATTATTATTCTCAATAAAATCAAAAGTAGATAAGACCTGGTGACCGCTCTTCATTATCGCTACCATCAATTCATAATGGGCTGATTTTTTTTTATCGGCTGTGCTAAGTGTCCACCCGTCATCATGCAGATAAACAGCTCTTGACCCTGCATTTACCATGGGTTCAATGCAAAGAACCATTCCATCCCGGATTATCTTTCCCTGAGCTTTAGACCCAAAATTGGGAACCTCAGGCGATTCATGAAGCTTTTTCCCTATACCGTGCCCCACCATCTCACGCACTACAGAGAAGCCATTAGCCTCTACGTGCTGTTGAATTGCATTAGATATATCACCTATCCTATTGCCTCTCACAGCTTTCTCAATACCAAGATAGAGTGATTCTTTTGTGATTCCAAGCAATTTTTTATCTTCCGGAGATATCTCTCCAACCGGGAATGTATAGGCGGAGTCTCCATAATAGCCCTTGTATTTAGTACCGCAGTCAACCGAGATAATATCTCCCTCTTTTAAGCGATACTCCGATGCAAATCCGTGAACTACCACATCATTTACAGAAATACAAAGGGTATAAGGAAATCCTCCATAACCAAGGAATGCCGGTTCGGCGTCATTGTCTCTTATGTAGTTCTCTGCAATCTTATTCAGCTCAAGGGTAGTAATACCCGGAATAATATGCTTTCCTACCAGAGCCAGAGTTTTAGATACTAAGAGAGCATTCTCCCGTAGAATCTCAATCTCCTCCTCAGTTTTAAGTCTTATCATTTTCAAAGAACTTGAGATTATTTTTATTACTACGAACGGCCTTTTAGACGTCCTGTCTTCATCAAACCATCGTAGTGACGCATCAGCAGGTGACTCTCAATCTGCTGCAAAGTATCTAAAATCACACCAACCAGAATCAATAAAGAAGTTCCACCATAAAATTGTGCAAATTGATTATTGACTCCAAGTATTCTGGCAAACGCCGGCATTACCGCAACAAGCGCAAGAAATATTGAGCCTGGCAACGTTATGCGTGACATTATTGAATCTAAATACTCTGATGTTTTCTTGCCCGGTTTAATACCCGGAATAAATCCGCCATTCTTCTTCATATCCTCTGCCATCATGGTTGGATTCACGGTTACTGCTGTATAGAAGTAAGTGAAAGCCACAACCATAAGACCAAATATCAAGTTATACCAAAATCCCATGGGATTCGTAAGAGTGGCAACCAATCCCTGAGTGGAACTGAAACCGGCAAAAATAAGCGGGAACATCATTAACGCCTGCGCAAAGATAATCGGCATTACACCTGCAGCATTTATCTTTAAAGGAATATATTGACGTACACCGCCATATTGTTTATTCCCTATAATTCTCTTTGCATACTGTACAGGAATCTTGCGTGTGCCTTGAACAAGCGCAATTGTCGCAACAAACACAAAAAAGAGTACAATAAGTTCCACTATGAGCATAAGAATACCGCCACCCGCTGTCTGATTAATTCTGGCTCCACCCTCGGCTAAAAGGGCAAAAGGCAGACGGGCAACAATACCTACCATGATTATAAGAGAAATACCATTACCTAAGCCGCGATCGGTAATTCTCTCCCCTAACCACATTATGAACATAGTTCCTCCAATGAGTACTATAGTGGCAAAAACATTAAATGTAAAACTATCGAATAAAAAGGCTGTCTCCGGTAATTGGACATGGAGATTGGCCATATAGGCAGGTCCCTGAAGAGCCAGAATCGCTATTGTAAGATAGCGGGTCCACTGATTCATCTTTCTCCTGCCACTCTCACCCTCTCTCTGCAATCTTTGGAAATAAGGAATCATTATTCCTAATAGCTGAATTACAATAGAAGCAGAGATGTAGGGCATTACGCCTAATGCAAATATGGAGGCATTGCCAAAAGCGCCTCCGGAAAACATATTTAAAAGGCCAAGGAGGCCTTCAGACGCCTGAGACTTAAGATTTGCAAGCTGAGTAGGGTCAATACCCGGAAGGACAACATAGCTGCCCAAACGATAGACTAAAAGCAAAAGGGCAGTATACACTATCCTTTTACGTAGCTCCTCAATCTTGAAGATGTTCTTTATAGTTTCAATAAGTTTCTTCATCTTTTCGTCTATATTATAGTCGCCTTACCTTGTTGTGATTCAATTTGAGCTATAGCATTCTTTGAAAAAGCATGAGCAGAAACATCCAGCTTTACCGTTAATGTTCCATTTCCCAAAATTTTCACTTTGTCATTTTTTGATACAAGACCTGCCTCTATTAGCGTATTAAGCGTAATAACATCAATGGACAATTTCTCGGCTACAGATTGTAGCATTGAGATATTAATCGGCTTATATTCTACTCTGTTAGGATTGTTAAATCCAAATTTCGGAAGACGTCTTTGAAGAGGCATTTGTCCTCCCTCCGACCCAAGTTTACGTGAATAGCCAGATCTTGACTGGGCTCCTTTGTGTCCACGGGTAGATGTTCCGCCATATCCGGATCCTTCACCGCGTCCGATCCTTTTCCGGTTGGCTGTAGAGCCTGTTGAGGGTTTAAGATTATGTAGTTTCATTTAAAAATCTCCTATTAATTTATTTCTTCAACCTTTACAAGATGTAAGACTTTATCTATCATTCCTTTATAAACAGGATTCAGTTCTATCTCCACAGATTGATTTATTTTACGAATACCTAATGAAGCCAGCGTTGCAGCCTGCTTCTTAGTTGTGCCATTTTTACTTTTTATTTGTGTAACTCTTACCTTAGTCATAATATAATTCTCCCTATCCGTTAAATACCCTGTTCATAGGAACTCCACGTAAACCCGCTACCGTATAAGCATCGCGCATTTCAAGCAATGCAGCAATAGTGGCTTTCACAAGATTGTGAGGATTTGATGAACCTCTTGACTTAGCAAGAACGTCATGTACACCAACAGACTCAAAAACTGCACGCATCGCACCCCCGGCCTTAACTCCGGAACCGGGCGCCGCCGGTTTCATAAATACACTTGCACCGCCATATTTTGCTGTTTGTTCATGAGGAATTGTCTGCTTATTAAGAGGAATCTTAACAAGGTTCTTCTTTGCATCTTCAATTCCTTTAGATATTGCAGTGGTTACCTCATTAGCCTTGCCCAGGCCATAACCTACAACACCTTTTTCGTCACCTACCACAACAACAGCGGCAAAGCTGAAATGGCGTCCCCCTTTAGTTACTTTGGTAACTCTCTTTACTGCAACCAATCTGTCTTTCAATTCTAGATCGGTAGTCTTAACTTTTTTCACATTTGTACTAATCATACTAAAAATCTTAGAATTTAAGACCACCTTCGCGGGCGGCTTCTGCTAAATGTTTAACTCTTCCGTGATATAAGTAACCTCCACGATCGAAAGTCACATTCTCTATACCTTTTTCAATTGCACGTTTTGCTGCCAGTTTCCCGACAATTTTAGCTGTCTCGATTCCGGATTTTCCTTTGCACTCCTCAGCAATCTCTTTATCAAGTGAGCTTGCAGATGCCAGGGTAACAGCGTCAACATCGTTAATCAACTGAATATAAATTTGCTTATTGCTTCTGAATACACTCATTCTTGGCTGGTCGGCTGTTCCGCTTACCACTTTGCGAATGCGCATCCGTATTCTTGCTCTTCTCTCTATTTTACTTAATGCCATAAAATTCTATTATTATTTAGCGCTGGCCGATTTACCGGCTTTACGACGAAGTTGTTCACCTACAAACTTAATTCCTTTACCTTTATAAGGTTCAGGTTTGCGCAGAGAGCGCAGTTTTGCTGCAACCATACCCAATAGCTGTTTATCATGGCTGGTAAGTATAAGAATCGGGTTCTGTCCTTTTCTTACCGCCTCGGCGGTTGCTTTCACCTCTTTTGGCAACATAAAGTGCACATCATGAGAGAATCCGAGACTCATTTCAAGAATTTGTCCCTTAACTTCAACGCGAAAACCAACACCAACAAACTCTTGCTTTATTGTGAATCCTTCATGTACTCCGGTAACCATGTTATTAATCAAAGAACGATACAATCCGTGCATTGAACGATGTCTGGACTGATCGGTAGGTCTGGCCACCTTTACAATATTCCCTTCAACGGTAACTTTGATATCGGGATCTACCTTTTGTGTAAGTTCTCCGAGAGGGCCTTTAACCTTTACCGTATTATCCGAACCTACACTTAATGTGACTCCGGCGGGAAGGTTTACAGGTAATTTTCCTATTCGTGACATTTATCTTTTCTTTATTTATTATTTATTAATATACATAACAGATAACCTCACCGCCTACATTCAGCTCTTTCGACTCTTTATCTGTAATAAGTCCTTTTGAGGTTGATATAATGGATATGCCCATGCCGTTCAAAACGCGTGGCATCTCTTTTACACCTGCATATTTTCTTAGTCCCGGCTTGCTTACTCTAACTATTCTCTTAATAGCCGACACTTTTGTTTCGGGATGATACTTAAGCGCAATCTTAATTGTATTATAGGGTGTTCCCTCAACAAGTTTGTAGCTCAGGATATACCCTTTCTCATGAAGTATACGGGTAATCTCCTGTTTCATTTTGGATGCAGGAATTTCAACTACCTTGTGACCTGCACGTGACGCATTGCGTATTCTTGTCAAATAATCTGCAATTGGATCAGTCATTTTTTAAAATTTTTAAGTCAATTCGACACTCTGTTACAAGTGCCCGATATCCAACTTGGTTAATAATATATTTTTGCGGCAATAGCCACCTCTTTTACCAACTAGCTTTGCGAACTCCGGGAATCAGACCCTTACTGGCCATTTCGCGGAACTGAATTCTACTAATACCGAAAACACGCATATACCCTTTTGGACGACCGGTTATAGAGCAGCGATTATGGAGCCTTACCGGACTTGAATTTTTGGGAAGTTTATCCAAAGCGGCGTAATCTCCCGCTTCTTTAAGAGCTTTGCGTTTTTCTGCATATTTGGCACATAATTTTGCGCGTTTAACTTCGCGTGCCTTCATCGATTCTTTTGCCATTATCTATCTTCTATATTAAGCTTGTTTTTTGGTGTTTTTAAAAGGCAATCCAAATTCACGAAGCAAAGCAAATGCCTCTTCATCTTTATCGGCTGTGGTAACAAATGTCATCTCCAGCCCCATAATTTTAGTCACCTTATCAATGTCAATCTCCGGGAAGATAATTTGCTCTTTAACACCCAGTGTATAATTTCCTCTGCCATCAAACTTCTCGTTTATACCTTTAAAATCTCTGATACGGGGTAGTGAAACCACTATAAGTCGTTCCAAAAACTCATACATTTTTGTAGAGCGTAAAGTGGTTTTTACACCAATGGGCACTCCTCTTCTTAATTTGAAGTTGGATATATCCTTTCTGGATACTGTTTGAACAGCCTTTTGCCCAGTAATCATTGTCAGCTCCTGAATAGCGCTTTCAATAAGT
The DNA here is from genome assembly GCA_964479995.1 of uncultured Muribaculaceae bacterium. Classification (GTDB taxonomy): domain Bacteria; phylum Bacteroidota; class Bacteroidia; order Bacteroidales; family UBA932; genus Bact-08. Next base: position 12,522 of record CAYZPF010000007.1, read on the forward strand.
TTTTTATCAGCAGTAGCTGAACCTATACCCTGATTAATAACAATCTTAGCCAGTTTAGGCACTTGCATTACCGAACTGTATCCAAACTCTTCTTTAAGTTTAGGTACTATCTCCTCGTTATATCTTTTTTTCAATGTAGGAACATATCCTTTTGCCACAACCTGAGCTCCTTCAACCTTTACTGCTTTTGCAGACTTATCTGCCTTTGTTGTTTGATTTTTTGCAGCTGGTTTTTTTGCTGCTTCCTTAGTCTTTGCCATTATTTAATCTCCTCTCCAGATTTTTTAGCGTAACGTACCAGTTTTTGCTTATCATTCAAACGTCTGCCTATCCTTGTAGGACCTCCTTTGACAGGATCTACAACTTGTAAATTGGAGATGTGAATACCCGCCTCCTGTTTAATGATTCCACCCTGAGGATGTTTGGCATTTGGCTTTGTATGCTTGCTAACCATGTTAATACCTTCAACAATGGCACGATTCTTTGCAACCTGAACTTCAAGAACTTTACCCGTTTTACCGCGGTCATCTCCTGCATTCACGTATACTATATCGCCTTTCTTAATATGTAACTTCTTACTCATACCTATAAATATTTTACAACACCTCAGGTGCTAGGGATACAATTTTCATATAGTTGTCTCTCAACTCTCTTGCTACCGGCCCGAAAATACGGGTACCGCGAACCTCGCCCTGGTTATTAAGTAATACGCAGGCATTATCATCAAAACGGATATATGAACCATCGGTACGACGGATCTCTTTCTTTGTCCGCACAATTACCGCCTTGGTTACAGTTCCTTTTTTGGTCTCACCTCCAGGTATTGCACTTTTTACTGTTACCACAATTTTATCGCCAACTCCGGCATATCGGCGGCGGGTTCCCCCCAATACACGAATACAAAGAACCTCCTTTGCACCACTGTTATCTGCCACCATTAATCTCGATTCTTGTTGTATCATGGCTATTTAACTTTTTCTACAATTTCTACTAATCTCCAGCGTTTGGTTTTGCTTAAAGGACGGGTCTCCATTATTCTCACCTTATCGCCTTCACTGCACTCATTCTTTTCATCATGAGCTACAAACCTGGTAGTTTTATTTACGAACTTTCCGTAAACAGGATGTTTTACTTTTCTTTTAACTGCAACAACAATGGACTTCTCCATCTTATTACTTACCACCAAACCTATTCTTTCTTTACGAAGATTTCTTTCCATGACCTCTATTTGTCCTTAATTTCCATTTCGCTCAGAACCGTGAGCATCCTGGCAATATTTGTTTTTGCCTTTTTTATCTGTGACGAATCATCCAACGGGGAGATTGCATGGTTCATTCTGAGCCTTGAAAGATTTGCCTTCTCGGTCTCAATGCGCTCTCTAAGGTCGTTTATAGATAATTCGCGAATCTCTTTTGCTTTCATTTTATCTTCTAATTAATATTATTCTTCGTAATCTCTGCGAACTACAAATTTTGTAACAATCGGAAGTTTCTGAGCACCCAAACGCAGAGCCTCCTTGGCAACTTCCATAGGAACCCCCTCTGCCTCAAAAATTATACGTCCGGGAGTAATAGGACACACAAATCCTTCCGGCGCTCCCTTACCCTTACCCATACGAACCTCCGCAGGTTTCTTTGTAAAGGGCTTATCCGGAAAAACGCGGATCCATATCTGGCCTTCACGCTTCATATATCTTACTATGGCCTGACGAGCAGCCTCAATCTGCTGGCCGGTTAACCAACATGAGTCGGTTGCTTTAATACCGAAAGAGCCAAAAGAGAGCTGATTCCCCCTCTGTGCCAGTCCCTTCATACGGCCTTTTTGCTGCCTTCTGAATTTTGTTTTTTTTGGTTGTAACATTGCTTTTTTTACAGTTTAATGATAACGGTAAATATTTTTGTATGCTTTGGTCTAAGTTTTTTAACCGCTAATTCTTTGTAATTCTGTTAAATAACTATATATAGTATATATTTAGCGGGTTGCAAATATACCAAAAAATTTAAACGTGCAAAAGTATGTTGAAAAATATTGAAATTTATTTTCTCTATCTTTTAGAGGACCTTATCCATCAACCCTGTTTTAATGCCAGCAGAATTATCATCAAAGAGAGGAACAATAAGCCTAAGAGGAGACATAAACCATACCCGCTCAAAAATTGCCATACTTTAAGTTTTAGGCGTAAATGTAGCAATTTGGTCTGATTCTTGAATATATTAAAGAAAAAAGATATTTTTGCGTTTTATGAGATTAAGACCTTTAAATCTATTGTTCACTATTTCGCTGCTTTTTAGCAGCCTCAATCTCTTTTCGCAAAATAGAAGTGTATCTGCCGGTTATGTAGTTGAGGGGAAAGATACTGTGTACTTTTTCAACATGTCGGAACTCTATTTTTACAACTGGGATAAATCCAGGAAAAATAATAGGGAATGGAGAGAATTTTACAGATTAGTTTATAATTTCAAAAAGACATACCCCTATGCCCTTTTAGCCAAACAGAAATTTCTTGAAGCCGACAGGATATTAGCCACTTCAAACTTTGGAGCAAACGAAAGAGAGAGATATTTAAAGAATTTTGAATACGATCTGTTCAAGGAGTTTGAAAAGCCTCTTAAAAAGATGACGGTAACGCAAGGCAAACTTCTGTTAAAGCTTATAGACAGAGAAATAGGACTGAGTTCATATTCGATTATTAAAAATTACAGAGGTTGGGCAGCGGCCGGTTTCTGGCAGGGAGTTGCCAAAATTTTCGGTTCCGATTTGAAGAGACCTTACGACAAATTTGGAGAAGATAAAAAGACAGAAGATCTTGTTAAAATGTACCATCAAGGTACATTTGACTATCTCTATTACTCAATGTTTTAGTATCGCACATCTATTGGCCGCAAAGGGAAGCTTTCTCCCATTTAAGGCTTTTTGTATCTGAATCAAAAAGTAGATATTCACATCCGTATATCCACTCTCCCAATATATAGAATCCCGCTCCTTTAGGTGTTTCCGCCCCCCCGGCTGTATGCATATGACCAAAAATAAAATTATCAACATCATTGCTCCTTTCAAAATTTACTGCCATTTTGAAAAGCGGATCCTTCTCTCCTCTGAATGTCAACTTATTCCCGCAACGCAAACGGTTATGCCGTGACCAATTCATAGCAAAGGCAAAGACCCAACGAGGGTGCAATGAACTTAAAAGCATTTGAAGCAGCCTGTTCTTAAATGCCCCCTTTAAAATATTATGCCATCTTTCACCTATAAGTTCGTCACCGTGAGCCAAACAGAATTTCACTCCCCCTATCTCTGTTATTGTCATCTCCTTCAAAATTTTTACTCCCAACTCATTCTGTAAATAGCTAAAAGTCCACACATCGTGATTCCCATTGATAAAAAAGAGCTTCACCCCTTTGTCCGTTAGATTTGCCATAGCTCCCAAAGTCCTTGTAAATCCCCTGGGAATTAAATATTTATACTCAAACCAAAAGTCAAATATATCTCCCAGAAAATAAACTGAAGCCGTATTGTCCGGCAACTGATTCAAAAAATTTGCAAATTTCTTTTCTCTAATGGCCGGCTCAAAAATATTTAAGCCCAGATGTACATCAGAAATAAAATAGTGCAAATTACGATTATTCATAATCTATCTTAAAAAGCTATAAACAATAATACCAACTCCCAACAGAGCGCAATATATTGCAAATCCGTTAAGTTTTACCCTCTTGACCAGCGCTATCATTACTTTACAGGCTAATAAGCCCGAAATAAACGCCGATATGAACCCCCCAAAAAGAGCGGGAACAGAGATGCCCGATACCGCACCGGAAAGCTCGCCGGATATTAATTCAAGGAAAGATTCCCCCAGAATGGGAATTAATACCATAAGAAATGAAAAACGGGCAACATCTTCTCTTTTGACTCCAAGCATGATTCCTGTCGAGATAGTTGCACCTGAGCGTGAGAGCCCTGGAAAAACGGCAAACGCCTGAGCTATTCCAATAATAAAAGACTCTTTATACCCAAGCTCTTTAATCTTACTTTTTGAAAATTGAGCAGTAAGAAGCAAAACAGATGTTACCAGCAGGCAGATTCCGGTAATTAAAATGCCGGAACCAAATATATCTTTCACAAAATCCTTAAAGAAAACTCCCACAATGAATACCGGAATCATTGAAAGAAAAATTTTCAGAACAAATGCTGTCTCATTATTGTATTTAAACCTAAATAGCTCTTTTATCAAAGAGCAGATCTCTTTTCTAAAGACAACTATTGTGCTCAATACAGTCGCTGCATGTACAGTAATCTCAAAAGTAAGGTTATTAATCTCAATCCCCAAAAGCTCCTTGCCAATTGCCAGATGGCCGCTGCTGCTTACAGGTAAAAACTCCGTCAATCCTTGCACTATTCCCAGCAAAAACGCCTCGATAAAGCTCATCTTTTCTTAGGTTTATACATTATGGCAAAGATTTCTACGGCTATACCAATTAAAATCAATACAGGCGCCACAACCACTCTCCTAAAGCTGAACAGCTTCTCTACCGGGAAAACGTTCGGGTCGTTTGTACCTCCACCAATCATCAAAAGATAACCAATTACCATAAAAACCAATCCTATAACAATATAGATTAAATTTTTGTAAGGGATAGCAAATTTTCCTGAATCCATGTCAATCAATTAAAAAATTTAGTTAACCGTAATTAATAGTAGATGTCATCTTCTGACATCGACACTAATCTGTTTATTATAAAAATAGTACTAATAAGACATAGCAATATTCCCAATACAATTATGCCTCCGTAAACCATTGCAATTAAATTCTTGTTCAGAATCTCAAACAATTCAGGGAGATCTCTCTTCAATAAATATATGACGCCAGATAATAAGAAGGCTGCAACACTCCCCGATATCAGCCCCTGCAACAATCCTTTAATAAGAAAAGGCTTTCTAATAAACGAACGTTTTGCCCCAACAAGCTTCATTGTATATATTGAAAACCTCTTAGAGTGGAGGTTGATTCTTACTGTATTATTAATAAGAGCAAAAGAGATGAACAGCAAAAGAGTTATAAAAATAAGTACCACAGCCCCGGCCTTCTCCATGTTCTCATTTATGGTTTTTACCAATGACTCCTGATATACCACCTCCTTAACTTCCGGTTTAAGTAAAAGCTCATTGGTGATTGCCAAAAGGGAATCATCTAACAAATAGTGTGCTTTAAGGAACAGATCTATTGAGACAGGAATAGGATTTATATCAAAAACCTCAAGAAAATCACGTCCCAATATCTCTTCCATCTCTTTTGCGCCTTGCTCTTTTGAGATAAGACTTACCGATTTACAATATTGTTGAGTCTCAATTTCATTCAGAATAACCTGGGCATGCTCTTCTGTAGTACTTTCCTCAAATAAGAGAGAAAGTTTGATATTCTCCCTGAAATAATCTGAAACAGAACCGGCATTTACCGCCAACAGGGCTGTAAGTCCGGCCAGAAAAAGCACAAGGGTTATGCTGATAACCGAAGAGAGATAAGATTGAACTAATCTCCTGAAAATTATTTTCTGTTCCTTCTTTTTCATTTTTGCACCAAGGTTCAAAGATATATAAAATGTCTAATTAAATTATTTTTATTATCTTTGTCAACAGTTTGTCATTAAATTTTTCAAAAAAATGAGTGAACCCTTAAGAATTCTTTATGTAAACTCAGAAATATTTCCATATCTACCAGAGAGTACCATATCAAAGATAGGGCGCTTTCTTCCACAGAGTGTACAGGAGAGAGGGGGTGAGATACGCTCATTTATGCCTCGTTATGGAGTAATCAACGAAAGGAGGAATCAACTTCATGAAGTAATCCGTCTTTCGGGAATGAATATTATCATAAATGACATTGACAGGCCGCTAATAATTAAAGTATCATCCATTTCGTCAGCCAGAATGCAGGTTTACTTCATTGATAATGAAGATTATTTTCATCGTAAACATATCTATGGAGATGATGAGAACGAGTTCTTTGCAGATAATGACGAAAGAGCAATTTTCTTTGCTCGCGGTGTGCTGGAGACAGTTAAAAAGCTTCGCTGGAAACCAAACATTATTCACTGCCAAGGTTGGATTTCGCATCTTGTACCTATCTATATAAAGAAAGTTTACATGGGAGATCCGATTTTTTCAGATAGTAAAGTTATTACATCTCTATATAACGAAGGTATAAATCAAGCTTTTGACGAAAACATAAAATCAAAAATCCTAATGCCGGGTATAAAAAATAAAGATGTGGAGGTCTTAGGCCCTGCAAATGGCATAAATCTTGCGAAGTTAGCAATTCAGCATTCCGATGGTATAATTATCGGCGAAGAAAATCTTGAAGCAGAATTACAGGGAATTTTAAAAGAGGGGAAATTACCGGTTCTTGACTTCATAGACACACAAGCTGAAGATTCTGCCTATATGGAAGATTATTTTCAATTTTACGATAAAATACTGGCACAGAAATGACAAATTGGAACACCTGCCGTACTTTCACAGCAATTATATTTGCTCTACTTACAGCTTCTTGCATTGATTCCAATAAAACAACCGGTTCAGGGCTTCTGCCTGAAGACCATGTATTGAGAGTTAGAAGCGCCTCTTTTGATCTTCCCGTTCAGCTGAAAATATCGGATAGTATTCAGACGATATTTCCTGAATCTCTTGTGGTAGGATCATACAGAGATTCCGATTTTGGATTTGTTGAAGCCTCGGCCGCATTTCAATTCCAGCTTTCCAGAGATTCGCTCAGCTTTGGCGCCAATCCTATTCCCAAGTCGTTTAAAATGTACATATCTGTGGCAGATAGATCTTACCTTTATGAAAAAGACAGCTACATACCCCAAAACTTTAAAGTTTATATACTGAATAAGGTAATAGATTCAACAATAGCTTACAATAACTCAATAAAAACGGAAGATTACAATCCTGCCCATATAAATCTTGGAGGTAGCACATACTTTGGAGGAGATACTCTTACCCTGGAACTCTCTTTAGAGTACGCAAGACAAATACTCTCTGCCACAAAAGAGGAATTAGAAGATTCTAAACTTTTTACTGAGAGATTCAAAGGATTATATCTGGCAGTAGATCCTCAGCCAGATGCATTAACGGGAGGTAGATTTAATATTATTGACCCAAATGATATCTTTTTCACTATAGAATACACACATACCGATGTTTCAAAAAGTATTGATAAGGATAGTACCATCTATTTGTATGTGCCCTCTTCGAAGCCGTATACAAACTCATTTAAACACTCCTCACAAGATTTAGCCTCTACTGACCCGCAAGACAAATTATTTATTGAAGGTCTTGCAGGACTTAAGCCCTATATAGACTTTACTGATGTCAAAAGAGAGATAATTGAATGGAGCAATACAAATAAAATCGATATTTCCAGATTAATTATCGCTAAAGCAGAGTTGAGATTCCCTTATGAGCAGCCCGAAGACTATACAAGGATGTTATATTTTCCTTCTCAGATTTTCCTTTCAACCAGAAATCAAGGTGGTTCATCATATAAGACAGTTAAGACGTATGATCCTGTTGCCGATATTTCATATTCTGAGTCTAATGGTTCAATAAACAGATCGCAGCTATATTATACTTTGGATATCAGCTCATACTTGCAGAAGGTGCTAACGGATAAGGTGTCGGGAGATGCACTCCAGACTTTTTTAATGCCAATTCTTCAAAAGACCGATTATTACAGTGGCGCTACTTATTACTTTATTCAAAATCTCTTATACACCAAAGCTATTCTAAACGGAACGGGAATGCCCAGAAGACCTCAGCTTATACTCACCTATACCCTTATCTGATACTAAAGTTACTTAATATCAACACTATATGATTAAAATAAACGGGGAGTGACAAAAATCACTCCCCGTTTATTTTAAATTATTATTAAACTCTACTTCATCTTTTTAAAAGCAATAGAAGAGTTATGCCCTCCAAAACCGAAGGTGTTGTTAAGAGCCACATTAACTTCTCTCTTTTGAGCTTTATTGAGTGTAAGGTTTAATTTGTAGTCAATTTCAGGGTCCTCATGTTCAAAATTTATGGTGGGAGGAATTATACTGTCCTGTATTGCATGAATACATGCAAGCGCCTCCACTGCTCCGGTTGCACCCAAAAGGTGTCCTGTCATCGATTTTGTCGAGCTTATATTCAGTTTGAATGCATGCTCTCCAAAAAGTGATTTTACTGCCTTTAATTCAGCTATATCTCCCAGCGGAGTAGCTGTCCCGTGAACATTTATATAATCAACCTCCTCCAGCGCTACACCTCCGTCTTCCAGAGCGAACTTCATCACATTTGCAGCCCCCAGCCCATCGGGATGCGGCTGTGTAATGTGATATGCATCTGCAGTCATTGCACCGCCCGTCACTTCGCAATAGATCCTGGCTCCTCTGGCAACTGCGTGCTCATACTCCTCAAAAACAAGAGTCGCAGCACCCTCTCCCATAACAAATCCATCTCTGGTTCTGTCAAACGGGCGGGATGCCGTTTTATAATTCTCATTGTTGGTAGAGAGTGCCTGTGCCGAATTAAAACCACCTAAGCTGGGGATGGTGATACCCGCTTCTGACCCGCCGGTAATAATCATATCAGCTTTACCCAGTCTAATAAGATTGAAAGCATCAATCATAGCATGAGTAGAGGAAGCACATGCAGAGACAGTGGTATAATTAGGACCTCTGAATCCGTACTTCATTGATATCATACCGGGAGCAATATCGGGAATCATCTTAGGAATCAAGAAGGGGCTAAAACGAGGTATTCCTCCCCCTTCGAAATAGCCCATTACTTCATTGAATAAAGTATCAATCCCTCCTATTCCTGTGCCAAGAATTACTCCAATTCTATTCAAATCAACCCTTTCCGGTTCAATAGAAGAATCGCTCAGGGCTTCACTTGTCGCTATAAAAGCATACTGTGTAAACCGGTCAATCTTGCGCTCTTCTTTTTTATCAATACCGTATTTTGCCGGATTGTAATCCTTGATCTCACAAGCGAATTTGGTTTTAAAAAGGGTGGTGTCGAAACGGGTAATAGGCCCGGCACCGCTTATGCCAAGGTCAAGATTCCCGAAATATTCGGCAACACTATCCCCTAACGGGTTAATGGTTCCAATACCTGTTACTACAACTCTTTTTAATAGCATGTTTTCTGTGTGAATTACTTAGTGTTATTTTCAATGTAAGCAATTGCATCACCAACAGTAGAGATTTTTTCTGCAGCCTCATCAGGGATAGTGATTCCAAAAGCTTTTTCAAACTCCATAATAAGTTCTACAGTGTCAAGAGAGTCAGCACCCAAATCATTTGTAAAACTAGCTGTAGGAGTAATTTCAGATTCTTCAACGCCTAACTTGTCTACGATGATGGCTTTAACCTTTGCATTAATGTCTGCCATAATTTAAAAAAATTAGTTAATAAAAAGTTTAATTTGATAAGTCAAAATTAGTCTGCAAAGAAATATAAAAAAATCCGAAAAAGAAAATTTCTCAAGGGTGAAATGACATTCCTCTGATATTCAGCAGTTGTTATTTATAAGTGAAATTATCTCTTAACTACTCTTTAATACCCTATTTTCCTTATCTTTGTCTTATTAAATAACTACATTATATTAATGCAATCTGTTAATATAGCTATTTTTGCCTCCGGTTCCGGCAGTAATGCGGAGAATCTGGTTTTATATATGCGGAAAAACTATAGTAAATATTCAATCTTCCCATCTGTTATACTAAGCAATAAACCAGATGCTTATGTCTTAGAAAGAGCCCGCAATCTGGAAGTTAAAAGCGAAATTTTCTCCGCAAATGATTTAAGAGAAGAGGGTTTCGTAGATAAAATTCTTGCAGAAAATGGTATTGAGTTCCTGATCCTTGCCGGTTTCCTGCTCAAGCTCCCTAATCGTCTTGTCGAGAGATATCGGGGCAGGATGATTAACATCCATCCATCCTTACTGCCTAAATACGGTGGTAAAGGAATGTACGGAGATGCTGTTCACAAGGCCGTTATTGAAGCAGGAGAAGCAGAGTCGGGAATAACCATACATTTGGTTGATGAGATTTACGATAACGGTGAGCATCTCTTTCAAGCAAAATGCAGTATCTCAAACGGTGAAACCGAAGAAAGCCTTGCAAAAAAGATTCACGAACTGGAGAGAGAACATTTTCCTCGCGTCGTTTGTCAGTATATATATAACTATACTAAAAATGAGAGAGGAGAGGTATTTCTGCAATAACCCCATAACCTCCATATTTTCTGCCATCTATTGCAATAAAGAGCCCGCATCTTATTATCTGTTTCAATCCAAATGAATACCCTATCTCACTATGAAGAGCTCTCTTTTCCGGAAGCCATATAGATTTGAGATGCAGAGCCTCATAAAGCAGCTGACTGTTAAGGAAAGGAAGACGATTTAAGAGAATATAATCTGATTTAAACTCAAAAAAGGCTGTAATCCAGCTCTCCGGAGTTGAGTATTTATAATTATCCAAAAGGAGAAATGAGTTTGAAAAACCGCTTCCGGTTATACCAATTGAAGAGGCTCTGAAGTGTTTGAAATCTGTGAGATTAATATTTTTTCTATTATAAAAAGTTCCTATATCTATCTGATAATAGATTGAGCTGTATAGTGACACTCCAATATTCTGCTCTACACTAAATGCAGCCATTCCGTAATTGGAATAATCCTCTGCAGGAGTAATTAGTGAAGCCCTGTTATAGAGAGAGAAGGTAGGATACCGTGTACGAACATATCTTTTAACTCCATCTTTAATTTTATAATAGTGTTCCGGGGTAAAAGAGAGTAACACCGTATAATAGAAAGATTTATAATGCTGGTTTTGAGCTCCGTAAATTGAAAGAGGTTTGTTTGGGGAGGGAGTTTTGCCAAAGATTGAAGTCAACTCTCCATTTTCGAGCGGCAGTCCCTCTGTCGCTACAACAGAGGTAACTAATTTTAAACCGGTTAGAAGATCTAATTCATTCTTTAACTCCAACCACCTTTTATTATATAGTTTGATAGGATTTTGACCAAAGAAGTAGGAGGCGTTTGAGTTGACGTAACGTGTTACGGATGAGTTGTTGCTTATATCGGAGCTTGTCTCTCCCATATTTAAGCTTAATTTCCCCAAACGAAATGGCGAGTAGGCGATTGAGAAGTCCAGACTCCATAAAATTTTCTTACGGTAGGTGGAGTAATAAACAGATGGAGTAAAAGTTATTGCCGAATAATTATCAAAACTAAATTTTAAATAAAAGTTTTGTCCTAACCAATAACCATCCGTAAAGTTGAAATCTCCAATCACCTTTGTTAACCCCCCGTAGCCAATCGTAAAATTTTTGGTTAATTTAATGTGATTATCAAAGAATATCTTATCTAAAGTCTTGTTACCCGTTGCAGGAGTTATCTGTTTAAGAGAATCGTCAACCTCAAATTTCCTGAACTCCTCTTTAAGACTATCTGCTTGTTTATATGAAAGTAACTCATCCTCTCTCAGCGGTAATTTTCTGACCTCTGCCCAATAGGTTGTATCTCTCATTCTTGCCAGAGTATCAATACTTCTCGCCACACCGGAATCTATTTTCACCTCCAGCCTTTCTTCTCTTTTCGTTTTTCTGACGGGCTCTTTAATTTTTTCTACGGTAAGATCTTTGGGTGGCGGACTCTCATTTAATCCTATATCTTCAACCTCTTCTGTTTTTATGTTGATATATTTAATTGATGAGTAATATCTTCCGTTTGCATTAAGTCCCATTAGCGAAATCTTTGTCTCTATTGAGTAAGAGGTTGGCACAAAGAGTTGTGGAACTACTTCATTGTAGTTTATCTTTATATCTGAGCTAACACCGGAATTATTCGTATTCAATTCAAGATACGACACACTCCAGGTCTCATCAATAATGTAAATATATCCTTTTAAAAGTTTAGACCCTCTGTTTGAGGGAATTATCTTTATCTTATTCACAATCCTACCCGACTCATTCGATATACCCTCATAAACGAATTTATAATATTTTAAGGCATTGGGCGCCAGTGGCGAAAGATAACCCATAAAATCTTTTTCATAGATAGAGGTTTTAACCAAGGCGGATACATCGCCCGGGTTTATTTCGGCTGGAATTGTACTGGAGAAAGCCTCTACCTTTTCTGTATAGCTGTTGGGGTAGATATAGGAAATAGTGGAATTTGTCTCAATTACAAATAGTTTATTCAAAACCAAAGATGAACGTTTTTTCCCTGCCTGCAATCTTAATAGTGCAGGGATTTTTGTTATCATCGCTGTTCCTTTAAGATAAACTTCCGATTCGTACCCTTTAACTTGCTCTTTGTGGTAAGGAGCTTTGGCAATTGCTTTCCTCATAATTAAATATGCCCTATCCTCTTCATTACCCTTTTTATAAACATCTTCCAGTAAGTAGAACTCATCTTCTAATGTTATCTCTCTTACAATCTGCGATGTTTGTATTACGAGTTTGAACTTGTCTCTTTTATATCCGAGCGATGAAATTTCGCATGTATATTCTCCCTTTGGCAGTACAATCCTGAACTCCCCTCTCTCATCTGCACTTACTCCTATAGAGAGTTCATGAATATAAACAGTGGCATAGGAGACGGGTTGCCCCTCTTTGTTAAGCACCCTGCCTTCAAATACCGCAGAACGACAAACAGAGGCTGAAAAAAGGAGCAAAATTGGCAGTAATATTTTAAAGTGCTTATTCACTACAACTTTTCTCAAAAGTAGAAAAAAATTTGTGAGAATTTGAGTTAAATGAGAAATTTGTAGCCCATCTGATAAACATGTAATAATGAATTCAGGACCTATGGAGATCTTAAAACAGATTATTAGAAAGTTTGCGCTTTGTATAATAAGCCTTATTATTTCATCCTTTTTAGCCCCGCTCGCAGGACAGGGAAATAGAGGAGTTGCACGAGACTCGGTTAAGGTAATTGAAGAGTTGGTAATAAGTACAGAAAGGCCATCTGCATTCCAACCTCTTGTAAGAGTTATAGCCGTAATCAAAAGAGAAGAGATAGAGAAAACCGCCGTACAAAATCTCCAGGATCTGTTAAAATATATACAGGGAGTTGACATTAGGAGCAGGGGAAGCGAAGGGGTTCAGGCAGATATAAATATTTTAGGTGGTACTTTTGATCAAACAATGGTGCTGATAAATGGAATTAACTACACCGACCCGCAAACGGGACACCATTCGCTTAACATACCTGTAACAATAACTCAAATTGAGAGAATAGAGATTCTTCAAGGACCGGGAGCCTGGTCAGAAGGCTCCGTAGCATACTCGGGTGCCATCAATATTATTACCCGTACGCCCGAATCAAACTCTTTGGGATTATCAGTCGCCGGAGGGTCGTACGGATACTTAAAAGCAAGCGCAAATATCGGGTTAGCCTCTTCAAAAACAAAAGAAAGAGGATGGCAGATTAATGGAATAGCAGGAGGAGATTACAGCCGTTCAGACGGATATGTAAACAATACCGACTTCAAGATTATGAATATCTACACAGGCATCGTCCTTTCCAAGGCATCGGGGCATTCATTGAGGATCCAGACAGGATACCAGGACAAGGCTTTCGGAGCCAATAGTTTTTACACAATAGCCTACCCGGAACAATTTGAAAAAACAAGACTCCTGCTCTCTTCTGCCCAATATTTGTACCAAAACAACAGGTGGCAATACTCTGCCTCTGTTTATCACAGGGTGCATATTGACCATTTTGAACTTTTTAGGTATGAAGCTCCGGATTGGTACACGGGAGACAACTATCATATGAATAGAGTTGCAGGGATAAATTCCAAGGTAGCCTATCGTTGGGGAAAAGCAGGTACAACCGTAATGGGTGCCGAAATGAGATTTGAGCAGATATACAGCACAGTACTCGGAGATTTAGTCGAAAATCCAAAACGAGTCCCTTTCGAAGATGGATTAGAATACACCAAATATAAAGATAGAAAAATTGTCTCTTTTTATTTAAGACATATTTTGCAACTTAACAGATGGCGCTTTACTGCCGGATTAATGGAGAGTCAGAAAAGGTTATATGCAGGAATGGCGGCCGCCTATGCTCTAACTCCCTATTTGGAGACAAATTGCTGGTTAAGCAATAGTTACAGGAATCCCACTTTTACCGATCTCTACTACAAGAGCCCTACTCAAAGCGGTAATATTGATCTTAAACCGGAAGAGGCTATAACCGGCCAGGTGGGTTTACGCTTCATACAGGCAAGAATCAAAGCATCTCTCTCTGCCTTTTACAGATACGGATACCGGATTATTGATTGGACAAGAGAGAGTCAATCCGATCAATGGAACGCATCAAACATTACAAATGTCGCTTCATACGGATATGAGCTACATTTCGTAATTTCACCGGTATCGGAGTATATAACGGAAGCTGCACTCTCTTATGCCTGGCTGGAGACAAGAAAAGAGAGTTGGGGACTGCACTCGCTTTATGCAACCGATTATCTCAGGCACAAAGCTTCATTCAATGTTAATCATAGGATATACAAGAATATTTCTGCAAAATGGGACCTTGCTCTAATCAAAAGAGCCGGGACCTATCTTGGCCCCGATAATACAGAAATACCCTACGATAGCTATCTTCTTACCGATTTAAAAATAATCCGTACCGGAAATATGATATCACCATACATAGAAGCTACAAATCTTTTCAATACCCCCTACCTGCATATCGGGAATCTCCCGCAACCGGGCAGATGGATTAAAGCAGGAATAAATTTTACCCTTTGAGTTTTATTATAAAAGCAATATAAAATGGAGAAGCTTCTGTTTTAAACTAATTTTTGATTAATTTTGAAAGATTTGAACATCTTTAATGAATTTTTTTTAATCTATTGAATATGAAGAGTAAAATACTGATTATGTTAGTTACATCTGCTATGGTCATGTCGGGCTGTAATGCTCCGGGAGATCAAAAGAGTGATGAAACTCCCATCGGACGTGCAAAACTTGTAGTACAAGACGGGCTAATGACGCCTGAGATTATGCATAGTATGGGCAAAGTTTCCGACCCGCAAATTTCACCCGATTTGAAAGAGATCCTTTACGGAGTGTCATTCACAAGTATTACCGAAAATAAGAACAATCGCGAACTGTTTATAATGAATATTGACGGTACAGAGAATAGGCAGATAACCTACACTCCAAAGAGTGAAAACAATGCCAGGTGGTATAATAATGGCAAAGAGATTTTGTATCTCATGAGTGGAGAGCTTTGGAAGATGAACAGAGATGGCAGCAATCCCGTTAAGATTGGAGAGTACGGAAACGGGATCTCGGAGTTTGAGCTTTCACCTTCACAAGATAAGATCCTTTTTATTTCAGATATAAAATCGGCAACCAAACCTACAGATATCTGGAGTGATTTGGATAAAGCAACCGGCAGGATAATTGACGACCTTATGTATCGCCACTGGGACCATTTTGTAGAAGAGATACCCCATCCGTTTATTGCAGATTTCAATGGAAATTCAATATCCGGCATCACAGATATCCTGGAAGGAGAGCCTTATGAATCACCTACACTTCCTTTGAGCGGGATTGAACAGCTGGCCTGGAGCCCTTGCGGGAAAAAGATACTATATGCAAGCAGGAAAGTAACCGGACGCGAATATGCCTACTCAACCAATACGGATATATACCTATATAATATTGAAAATAAGAGCCACGAGAACTTAACTGAGGGGATGATGGGATATGATACCGACCCCCTCTTTTCGCCTGATGGAAATCAGATTGCCTGGTTAAGTATGGAGAGAGCTGGTTTTGAAGCAGATAAACAGCGACTCTTTATTATGAATCTTGAGACAAAAGAGAAGAGAGATCTCACTAAAGATTTTCCTTACAAAGCCGATTCTCCTACCTGGTTATCCGACGGCTCCGGACTATATTTCAACTCTTGCGTTAATGCAAAAACCGGTATTTATCATGTAAATATTGCCGATAGAGCAATCCGTCAGGTTACACAAGGGATGTACGACTTTGACAAAGTTACTGTTGCAGGAGACAGGCTTATCGGCATATATAAGAGCATGTCCCAGCCTAATGAAATTGTCTCAGTTGACCCTGTTACAGGTGAATATACACAAATCACCAAAGAGAATGAGCATATTTTAAGCCAACTGACAATGGGCAAAGTTGAGGAGAGATGGATTTCCACTGTTGATAATAAGAAGATGCACATGTGGGTTATCTATCCGCCATATTTTGATCCTTCTAAAAAGTATCCGGCACTGCAATTCTGTACAGGAGGGCCTCAGGGTACATTAAGTCAAAGCTGGTCTTACAGATGGAACTTCCAGCTTATGGCTGCCAACGGATATGTAGTTGTTCTGGCTAACAGAAGAGGAACATCGGCCTTTGGGCAGGAGTGGCAGGATCAAATCTCAGGAGATTACATCGGCCTTAACATGCAGGACCAACTCTATGCTGCAAAGGAGATTAAAAAGGAGAGCTATATTGGAAAAATTGGAGCCGCAGGCGCAAGCTACGGAGGTTTCTCAATCTTCTATCTGGCAGGCATACATAAAGGCCTTTACAGTGCATTTGTCGCACATGCCGGAATTTTCAACCAGGAACACATGTATATGACCACAGAGGAGCTTTGGTTCCCTCACTGGGACAATGGCGGTGCACCATGGGATGATAACCCTGTAGCCAAAAGGCACTATGCCAACTCAGCCCACAAATTGGTTAAGAATTGGGATACTCCTATACTTGTCACCCATGGCGAGCGCGATTACAGGGTTCCTGTTGACCAGGGAATGGCTGCTTTTAATGCTGCAAAAGCACTGGGAGTTCCAGCAGAGATGCTACTATTCCCAGACGAAAATCACTGGATTCTTAAACCGCAAAACAGCATTTTATGGAACAGAGTATTCTACCGTTGGCTGGACAAATGGCTCAAAGAGTAATCTTATCTGCTATATCTATTATACAATATAAATCAATAAATTAAAATTTTTGAAATGAAGAGGATATTTTTAACGGCAGCTCTCCTTGTTGCTACTTTATTGGGATGGGCCCAGAAAAAACCGCTTGATCATAGCGTATATGACGGCTGGAAGAGAATGGGCGGTATCTTAATGACAGAGGATGCTAAATTTTCAATCTTTACGGTAAGTCCGCAGGAGGGAGACACTTACATGGTCTCATTGAATCTTTCAAATTTCTCCAAAGACTCTATAGCCAGAGTAAGTAGTCCGGAGATTATCAATAATGGTAAACATATAGCATTTACCATAAAACCAAAATTCAATGAAGTGAGGGAGGGTAAGATTAAAAAGTTAAAACCCGACCAAATGCCAAAGGATACGTTGGGAATCTATAATCTGTTCACAAAGGAGCTTCAAAAGATACCATATATTAAAAGCTTTAGAACAGGTAACTACAATAACGAGTTTCTCGCATATAAATTATCCCCCCCTGCAGACACAAGCAAAAACAAAAAGCCGGTAAAAAAAGAGAAAGATGAAGGAGAAGATCTTATGCTCTGCAATCTTTCAACCGGAAAAACCGATACCATTAAGTTTGTAGCCGATTATGCTTTTTCCCGTGGCGGAGATACACTCTTTTTTACCCGCCGCCCCAATTCAAAAGACTCCGTACTTGAGACAGGATTATTTCTTCTTAACCTCAAGAGTAATTCACTTAAAACAATCTATAAACACCATCTGAAACAGAGCGTAAGGCTTCCTATAACAAGTGAAGACAACAAACATCTTGTGTTTTATGCAAAACTGGATACAACCAAAAATAAAGATAAATACATATCCATCCTTCATTACGACTCATCTGGGTCAGGCGAAGCAAGGGTTGTTGCAGATAATAATATTACAGGATTGCCGGAGGGTATGAGAATAAGTGAGAATAGTGTCTTACAACTTAATAAAAATGCCGACAGACTATTCTTTGGGATCTCAAAAATTCTACCAGAGAGAGATACTACTCTTATAGACTTCGAATTAGCCAGATTAGACATTTGGCATTACAAAGATGATTATATCCAACCCTATCAGCTTTTGAATTTCCAGAAAAATCAAAGAAAAACATCTCTTTGTACCATGTCTCTAAATGAAGAGCCTGAACTTATAAGGTTAGCACAAGAGGAGTATGAGTCGGTAAATGTTCCCGATAAATGGTCTTCGGACTGGGGCTATGCCTTTTCTAATTACGAGTATCGCCTCGAGTCTCAGTGGGATGCAAATCCAAGAACAGACCTGTATCTGATAGATGTAAGAACAGGAAAAAGTACCCTTCTGTTTAAAGATAGATATATCACCTCCCCTACTCTGTCAGAGAATACAAACTATATGTTGTGGTTTGATAACACAGATAATAACTGGTACTCTTATCACACTAAAACCGGTAAGACAATCTGCCTCACAAAGGGTTTAGAGGTCTCATTCTCCGATGAACTGCACGACACCCCTAATATGGCGCGCCCGTATGGTACAGGTAGCTGGCTAAAAGATGACAAGAGTATTTTCATCTACGACAGGTATGATGTTTGGGTAATGGATCCAGAAGGGATAACCCCGCCTTACATGCTTACCGACGGATTGGGAAGAGAGAAAGGCATAACATTCAGAATCTCCAATCCGAAGAACAGTTATATACCGCAAAAGGCGCCAAATATAAAAAGAGAGCGGATTACACTAAAAGAGACAATTTACTTTGCCGCATTCAACAATATTACCAAAGAGAGCGGATACTATTACAAGGAGATGGGAAAGAGGAGACCGCAGATGAAAGAGTGGATTATGGAGCCTGTAACATTTACTAATCTTATAAGGTCTAAAGATGCCTCGACTATAACCTATGTAAAACATAACTTTACAAATTCACCTAATTTATGGATTACCCGGGATAATTTCAAGACCCAGACTAAGCTAACAGAGATTAATTCTCAGCAAAGTGAATATAATTGGGGTACTGCCGAACTTATCAAGTGGAAATCCCGGACAGGACGTGATGTAGAAGGTATCCTATACAAACCGGAAGATTTTGATCCCACTAAAAAATATCCGATGCTGGTCTATTTTTACGAGAGAGTCTCCGATGATTTATATGCATATAAATCTCCAGCTCCCAGTCGCTCTACTATCAATATCCCTTACTTTGTCTCAAACGGATATTTGGTTTTCACACCCGATATCTATTATGAGATAGGGCATCCGGGGAAAAGCGCCATTGATTGCATAGTGCCCGGTGTTGAAAAAGTTTGCGAAAACCCCTGGGCAGATCGTGATAATGTCGGAATTCAAGGGCAAAGCTGGGGAGGTTATCAGGTAGCCTACATGATTACTCAACCAGAGGCGTTTAAATGGAAAGCCGCCGAAGCGGGTGCGCTTGTAGCCAATATGACCAGCGCATACGGAGGTATAAGATGGGGTAGTGGCATGGTACGGCAATTTCAGTATGAGCACACTCAGAGCAGAATCGGCAAAACTTTGTGGAATGGATTCGATCTTTATATAGAGAACTCGCCGCTTTTCTTTGCCGATAAGATTGAAACACCTCTTTTGATAATGCACAACGATGAAGATGACGCCGTTCCGTGGTATCAGGGAATTGAATATTTCAATGCGCTTCGCCGCTTAGGCAAACCTGTATGGATGTTGCAGTACAACAGAGAAAAACACAATATCCAGAGCAGATATAACGCAATGGACCTTTCGATAAGGCTTGGACAGTTCTTTGATCATTATCTCAAAGGCGCTCCAATGCCTCCATGGATGGAGCATGGAGTTCCCGCATCGTTAAAAGGTATCGACTGGGGATTATAACAGGAATTTGGAGTGGAGTATCAGTTAATGCTCCACTCCATTCCCTCTTTCGTATCTTTTAAATTAACTCCAAGCTTAATTAGCCGGTCTCTTATTTCATCGCTTTTGGCATAATCTTTTGCCGCCTTTGCCTCTCTCCTCATCTCCAGGATCATCTCCATTATACCGTTGATAATTTCACTCCCTGTACTTTGAAGATTATCATCCTCTAAACCGAGCACGCCGGATACTATTTCATCATAGAGTCTTGACAAAATCTCTTTATCTGCAGAGGTCAATCTAAACTGCCCCTCTTTAGTCTGATTGATAATACGTACTGCATCAAATAGATATGCGATTGCAACAGGAGTATTCATATCATCGCAAAGTGCCTCATAAACACCATTCTCTATGGCCGCAATCTCCGGAGAAAGTTCTCCTTCAACAGTTTTTACATCAAGTAAATCTTTTGACGCCTGCATTAATCTTTTGTTACCCTTTTCAGAAGCGATCAACGCATTATTGCTAAAATCCAAAGTACTTCTATAGTGAGCCTGGAGTATAAAAAAGCGTATCGTCATTGGAGAGAAAGGTTTCGTAAGCATATTATGCGAACCGGCAAACAGCTCTTCAAGAGTGATAAAATTCCCCAATGATTTGCCCATTTTCTGACCATTTATTGTGATCATATTATTATGCATCCAGTATTTGACCCCTCCCTCCCCTCTTGCGGCTGTATTTTGTGCAAGCTCACACTCATGATGAGGAAAGAGTAAATCCATACCTCCGCCGTGAATATCAAAATTCTCTCCAAGATATTTAGCACTCATGGCAGAACACTCTAAATGCCACCCCGGGAAACCGTCACTCCAGGGAGAGGGCCATCTCATAATATGAGTCGGAGATGCTTTTTTCCATAAAGCAAAATCAAACTGTGACTTTTTATCATCATGTCCCTCCAGCACCCTGCCGGTATTACTCATCATATCTTCTAAAGATCTCCCCGATAAAATGCCATAAGGATATTGCCTGTTATACCTCTCAACATCAAAATATACCGATCCGTTACTTTCGTAAGCAAATCCCTTCTCAAGAAGTTGCTTCACCAAAGAGATTTGCTCAATAATATGACCGGACGCCCTTGGCTCAATGCTGGGAGATAATGTGTTGAGTAATTTCATTGCCTCATGATAACGGACGGTGAAATGTTGCACAACCTCCATTGGTTCCAATTGCTCAATCCTGGCCTTTTGCTCAATCTTATCTTCTCCGGTATCTGAGTCATTCTCCAGGTGTCCGACATCTGTGATATTCCTTACATATCTTACCTTATATCCTATATGTCTCATCAGCCTAACCAGAACATCATAAGTAATGGCAGGTCTTGCGTGCCCTAAATGTGCATCGCCATAAACGGTAGGGCCGCATACGTAAATTCCTGCTACACCCTCGGTTAACGGCTCAAATCTCTCTTTTTGCCTGCTTAATGTATTGTAAATAAAAAGGTCTCTTTTCATTCTATTGATGAGTTTCCGGAGTTCTCCTCCTGTTAATTGTTCAAAAATAGATATAATTTTCTATTCAGCTAAGATATCCGGCAGTTTTATACTATAGGCTACAATTTCGTATGTCTGTCTTTCAATACCCGTTTTTGTCTGATACTGAACAGGTTTTATTCTTCCGGTGACCGAGAGAAAATCTCCTTTTTTAATGTTGTTAAAATCAGGCATATTCTTTCCCGCCCAGGCAACAATATTATGCCAGACTGTCTCCTCCTGCAGCTCTCCTTTCTTGTTCTTATAACTCTCATTGGTTGCCAGGGAGATACGCATCGCAACCGAGCCATCTTCAAAATTACTGATTTTGGGATCAAAATCCACATTTCCTCTTACCTCAACTCTGTTTAATGATCTTTCCATAATATGATGTTTATTTGTTCATTGCAAATAAAGAGAGCATCCTTGGAAAAGTGTTACAGAAAGAGAAATATAAAATTCAGAAAAAGATATATCTCTTTCCAGGAATTGTTTTGTCTTTATTTGTAATTACGCCAATTTTTTTAATTAACTTTGTCAATTGCAGTTGCTTAAACAGAGTTATAAACCATACAAGATATTATCATGAAAAAGATTATCCCACTATTAATTGTTATATTTCTTGTTCTCACTATAGCATCATGTGTTGAGAACTCTTCGAAATACAAGACCTTATTAGCACAATACGACTCCCTCGCTATTACAAAAGATTCAACCAAAGCAGAACTTGACAGGGTGTTTGAGACTCTGAATGAAGTTGAAAACGGGCTTAAATCTCTAAGAGAGGCAGAAAATATCTTTACACTCCAGACTCAACAAGGGAAAGAGCTCTCTCTCTCTACCAGAGAGCAAATGAGATCTGATATATCTGCAATAAAAGAGGCAATTACAGGTTATAAAAATCAGATTGAGAAGCTCAAAAATGAGAGTCGCATACAATCTGCACAGTTTAAAAAAAGGCTTGAAGCACTTACTTTGGAATTAGAAGAAAAGTCGGCGCTTATAACCGATTTACAAAGACAGTTGGAGGAGAAGGAGGCAGAGTTGGTTGTAAAGACCGGACAAATTGCAACTTTGGATGAGGCAGTTGCAACGCTTCAGACAGATATCTCTACTCTTAAAGAGGAGAAAGAGGTACAGAAAGAGACTATTGCAACTCAGGATCAGCTTCTCAATACAGCATTCTATATAGTCGGCAATAAAAATGACCTTATCTCGGCAAGAGTTCTTTCAAAAGGGGGTCTTTTCCGACCGGCAAGAATCTCTTATGAAGCCGAACAGAGTACTTTTATGAGAATCGATATCAGGAAAACCAGTGCCATAAGGCTTAACAGTAAGAAAGCCAAAGTGCTCTCTCTCCATCCGGCCGGCACCTATTCTCTGGATCAGAATGAGAGCGGACTCCTGGTTTTAAACATCACATCTCCTTCTGCTTTTTGGGAGCAGACAAAATATCTTGTAATTGAGATACAGTAAAAAGATTTATAAATAGTTAATTCAGAAAAAACCTAAGAATATGAAAAAAATTACTCAAATACCAATCTTTACATTCTTTACAATCATTCTGTTTTTAGCGTGTAATACCAATAATATGAAGAATAATAATCCGCTTTTGGAAACATCACAACTCCCATACGGAGCCCCTCAATTTGATAAAATAAAAGTTGAACACTATAAGCCGGCCTTTGAGGCTGCCATTAAAGAGGGGCGTGCAACTATTGCAAAGATAGCAGATTGTACAGACGAAGCCTCTTTCTCAAATACAATAGAGAAACTGGAATTTGCGGGAGAGAAGCTCTCTTCAATAGGAGCTATATTCTTTAATCTCAATGAGGCACATACCGATGACGCAATGCAAAGCATCGCTCTGGAAGTTTCTCCCATGTTAACCGAATACTCTAATGAGATTATGCTCAATGAGAAGCTGTTTGAAAGAGTTAAGAGTCTCTACGACAATAAAGATAACCTTAGTCTTAACCATGAACAAATGAGACTCCTGGATGAGACATACAAAGGGTTTGCAAGGAATGGAGCCAATCTTAAAGGCGAAGAGAGAGAAAAATTTAAAAATATAAATGTAGAGCTATCTCAACTTTCACTCAAATTTGGCCAAAATGTACTGGCTGCCACAAATAAATTTATTCTCCACATTACGGACACTGCTCAACTTGAGGGGCTTCCACCGTTTGTGCAAAACAGTGCAGCAGCAGAAGCTAAAGAGCGAGAACTTGAGGGTTGGGTCTTTACTCTTAATGCTCCAAGTTTCATTCCTTTTCTTAAATACTCTAAAAACAGAGAGCTTAGAGAAAAGATTTGGAAAGCCTATTATGGAAAATCTTATAAAGATGAGTTCGACAATAGTGATATTATAAAAAAGATTGTAGAACTTAGGCTGCAAAAAGCCAATTTGCTGGGTTACAACACACATGCCCACTATGTACTTGAAAAAAACATGGCAAAAGAGCCTGTAATTGTAGAAAACTTCCTTAATGATTTACTCGGCAAAACCCTCCCTTATGCCAGGAAAGAGATTGCTCAAATTAAAGAATACGCTAAAAATAAGGGATTTAATGAGGAGTTAATGCCTTGGGATTTTACCTATTGGTCAGAGAAATATAAAAGCGAGAAATACGCTATTAATGATCAGCTGCTAAAACCATATTTCAAGCTTGAAAGTGTTGAAGAGGCTGTCTTTGCACTTGCCGATTCGTTGTACGGGTTAAAATTCATCCAAAATAAAACTATCCCGGTTTATCACAAGGATGTAAAAGTTTTTGAAGTACACGACAATGATGGTAAATTTTTATCTCTGCTGTATGTAGATTACTTCCCCCGTGAAAGCAAAAGAGGCGGAGCCTGGATGACCTCTTTCAGAGAGCAATCTATAAAAGATGGGGTTGAGAGAAGACCGTTTGTATCGCTTGTTTGTAATTTCACAAAGCCAACGGAAACCAGCCCTTCCTTGCTAACCTTTGGCGAGTTCGTAACCCTGCTTCATGAGTTTGGCCATGCGCTGCACGGAATGCTGGCCCAGGGCAGCTATAGTTCACTTACCGGAACAAACGTAGTAAGAGATTTTGTTGAGCTGCCATCGCAAATAATGGAGAACTGGGCAACAGAGAGTGATTATCTCAAATCATTTGCAAAACATTATGAGACAGGCGAACCCATCCCCCAGGAGTTAATAGACAAGATTGTTGCTGCCAGGAATTTTTTAAGCGGATACAACAACGTGAGACAAATAGCATTCGGGATTAACGATATGGCATGGCACACCCTCACCAATACCGAAAATATTGGAGATATAGGAGACTTTGAAAGAAAGGCAATTAAGAGAACTCAAATAATGCCTGATTGTGAATCTACCAGTCTCTCATCCTCTTTTAGTCACATCTTCTCCGGAGGTTATTCTGCAGGTTACTACAGCTACAAATGGGCAGAGGTTCTGGAGGCCGATGCTTTTTCACTCTTTAAAGAGAAAGGAATTTTTAATAAAGAGGTTGCCGGATTATTCCGCGACAATATCCTCTCAAAAGGTAATCTGGAAGATGCCTCACAGCTCTACAAAAACTTCAGAGGACGCGAACCTAGAGCTGATGCACTGTTGGAAAAATTTGGAATGACCTACAAGTAGTAGCTTTCCAATACTATTTTTACAGTTATAAAAAACTTAATATCAAAGAGGTCTGCCTGAAAAGCAACCTCTTTTTTGTATAGGCGCTAAAAAAATGTAAATATTTTTATCTTATTAATTATTTATTTTTATAACTTGCGCTGATTAAATAAAGATGAGGGTCTTTGAATTTGGTTTAATAATGGATAAGAAACAACGATTTCTTACAATTGGTGAAAATTTTAACGGCAATTTCAATTTTCCTGATTAAATTACCAAGTACGGGGCTGTCTCTCTAAAGTTTAACCTTATTTTGAGACAGCCTCAAGAGGTTTTTTATCCAAATTTTAAATCTACGAATGACAAATAGTTTGATATTATGGAATAGAATTACACTCCAATATAAACTTAACTAACTAACTACACTATGAAAAGGAAACTATTAGTATTTTTTCTACTATGTATTGGGTTTGCGACAATTGTTCAAGCTCAGACATCCAGGAAGCTATACTCGGTTAAAGGTTTCGTCTATGAAAGCGAAACCGGCCTCCCGATAGAGATGGCTCTGATTAACCTTCCTGATTTAAACCTTTGGGCAACTACCAACTCTCAGGGTATGTTTACTATTAACAAGGTTTCAGCCGGGACAACTACCCTGGAGATAACCTGCCTTGGATTTCAGACATTGACCACAAAAATTAACATTGAAAGAGATCTGGACAGTTTGAAATACAGGCTTCGGGAAGAGAACCTAAAACTTCAATCGGTTATCATTACGGCTCAAGAGAACAAGAGCGCTATTAACACCTCTACCAAAATGGACCGCCAGGCCATTGACCACCTCCAGGTAATTAACCCCACCGACATAATGAGTCTGCTACCCGGGGGAAAAACGGTTAATCCCAACCTGATGGGGGAGAGTATATTTAAAATTAGAGGAGGTGACGGTAACGGAGCATTCGGAACAGCCGTAGAGGTAGATGGAGTAAGGCTCTCCTCAAACAGTTCTCTCGGTGATATTAACGGCATAGATACAAGAAATCTCTCTGCATCCAACTTTGAATCAATTGAAGTTATTACCGGAGTCCCTTCGGTGGAGTATGGAGATATGACCTCTGGCCTTGTAGTTATTAGAACAAAACGCGGACGTACGCCATTTCAAGCAACAGTCTCATTAAATCCCACAACAAAACAGGTCTCTGTTAACAAAGGGTTTGATCTGCTGAAAGACCGCGGAATTCTGAACATCAACGCAGAGTATGCTCACGCTTATCAAAATCCTGTATCTCCCTACACTACATATTACCGTAACGGATATGGGGTAAACTACACAAAGACTTTTAACAGGGATGACAAGCCCCTCAACATCAACATTAATCTGGGCGGTTCATTAGGTCGTCAGGACACAAGGCCTGACCCTGATGTTTATAAAGATGAATGGACAGCTAAAAGTGACAATTCATTACGTTTCGGA
>CAYZPF010000008.1:0-34814 GCA_964479995.1 uncultured Muribaculaceae bacterium
GAATATTACGCATCTCTTGTTTCAAAAGCCATGCTGCCGGATTAAACCAGTGGATTGTTTTCATGATCTCGGATATTAAGATATCGACTGAGTGAAGCTCTTTTATATGAGCCCTCTCATGGATTATAATCTCCCTTCCGTTTTCAAGATAGTCCTTTTCATTTAAAGCAATAAATTTCATCCATGAGAACGGGGGTACGGGGCTATTATGAATTATCAACAAAACTCCGTCATCCATCTTTTGCCTTTTAGCATTTTTATCTTTCAGTAAAAAATACATTCTGAAAAGAGAGATAAATGAGAAAAGCGCTGTAACAATTATGCCTGTGAAGTATATTAGTATCAGAACTAATAGCCATACAGGAAAATACTCTGAAGAAGAATGAGTTAAAGCCGGCTGCTCTCCGTTCTGCGCTAAGGTCAGAAGCAGATCAAGGTTAAGCGAGAGGTCGGAAATTGCGCTCTCCTTTCTAAATGTTAACTCCACAAACGGGATTCCGGCAGCAAGTATAAATAATGAAATAAGCACAACTCTGTTAAATTTATGGAAAGTCTCCTTGCTAAGCAGCAGCTTGTAAAAAAGGTAAAAACCGGCTAAACAAAGAGATGATTTTATGACATATATAATAAACTCACCCATATTCACCTCTTATTTGATGATTTTTCCACATCTTCAATTAACTTTTTCAACTCATCCAGGGAGATCTGCTCCTCTTCTATGAGAGAGGATACAACTCCAAGGTAAGAGCTCTTAAAGTACTTTTTTACAATATTGTTTAGCGTTCCGTTCTTATACTCCTCCTGAGATATTACTGCAAAGTACTGATATGAGTTACCAAATGATTTATGATCCAGGAATCCCTTCTCTTCCAGTCCTCTTACAATAGTAGAAAGGGTATTGAAATGGGGTTTGGGTTTACTGTAAAAATCAAGCAGCTCTCTCACAAACAGAGCCCCTTTTATCCAGAAAAAATTCATTAGCTCCTCCTCTTTAGATGTCAGCTTGAATGAATTTTTAGTTTGTTTATCCATATTATCGTAATGTTTGCACAAATGTAACTAATATTTTTAGTTGTACAACTATTTTTTTTAGTTAAGATTGGGATAGCCTCACCAGAAATCGCTAAAGCACCCTATCCTTGCAAAAAAAAAAGCGACCGATGGCCGCTCTTTTTTAAAGTTAAAGATTAGTATTATTCCAGAATAACAACTCTGTTAAGTATTGGTTTTCCAAACGGTTCGTTTTCGTCACCCTTTGCTATAACCTCAAGTTGAGAAGGATTAACGCCAAACTTGTTAACAAGAGCATTATAAACAGCATTAGCGCGATCCTGGCTAATCTTCATATTGATCTTCTTGTTTCCTGTAGCTTTATCGGCAGATCCAAGGATTTTGTACTTTTTACCCGATTTCTTAACAGCCTCTGCAAAATTACCAAGGTTAATAAGATCCATATCGGTAAGTTTCGACTGGCTGATAGGGAAGAATACAGCAAGAGGAGAGGCAATGTACTCAACAGATTTTACAACCTCGGGCTTCTTGTTCTTTTCAGCAGCTAAGTCGGCTGCAAGAGCTTTAGCTTTTACATCAGCATCGGCTATTCTCTTCTCAAGATCAGAAATCTTGCTTGTGTAAGGAGTATAGTCAGGTGCTACAGGCTCAACATAACTGTCAAATCCTCTTCTTGGAAAGTTATAGGTAAAACCAAGCGTAGCTGATACGATCTCCTCAATTCCCTGGCCAATCTCAAATCCGTCAAATCTGTCATTAACCAGTAGAGCTCTTAGCTCAAGATTAAGATTTAATGCATCTGAAAGTCTTATTTTGTTAATAAGACCGGTTGAAGCACTGGCCTCTTTGTAAGTAGGATTAACATTCTCTTTCCATGATTTTGCGTAACCCACACCCAGGAAAGGAATAAACTCCCAAACCCTGTCATTTCTGTAACCTGCAATTGTGTTGGAGATATTCCACAAAAGGTCACCATGCAGATTGAAGAAGCTGAATTTCTCATCAAAGTAACCGGCATGGTCGGCAGATGTGCCAACAATAAATTTTGCAGCTGCACTCTTAACAATACCTTTTGCAGTAATACCTGCAAGCTGGCCTCTCAAACCAATTGAAGGGGTAATCCATTTACCCAATGATACATCAATTGCCGGCGCAAGTCTTTCTTTAATAGAGGCTACATTGTCATGTTCACCAAAAAGTATCTGACCGCCGCCACCTATAGAGATAAACCAGTTGTCAAAAAACTTATTCGTAAGAAAAGGGCCGTATTTGTTACCCTCGTTCTGGCCCTGCGCATATACTGCAACAGAGACCAGTAAAATGATAGTAGTTAAAATTCTTTTTGTCATAACAGATTTATTATTTCGGTAATAAGTAATATGCAAATATAATTAAATTTTATCATTTTTAAAAAAAGGCCTCAAATGTAGGCCTTTTTTTAAATGTTTTTAGACTTTACTCTTCTCCAACAATCTCAATTTTTATGTTGGCTTTAATCTCTTTGTAAATTTTTACTGCTACATCATATATACCTACCTCTTTAACAGCCTCTTCACTAAGAATTGTTATATTCTTTCTTTCAATCTCAAAACCTTTTGCAGCCAATGCATCGGCTATCATGATGTTGTTAACTGAACCAAAAATCTTACCGGTTGAGCTCACCTTTGTAGCCAGAGTAATTTGCATACCCTCTAATTTAGCGGCCAAAGCGGTCGCTTCATCCCTTATTTTTGTCTCTTTGTGAGCTCTTTGTCTTAAGTTCTCTGCATGGACCTTCTTTGCAGAAGGGGTAGCCATAATTGCAAAGCCTTGAGGAATCAGATAGTTTGTAGCGTAGCCGCTCTTTACGCTAACTACGTCATCTTTGTGTCCTAAATTAGGTATATCTTGCTTAAGTATTATTTCCATCTCTTTCTCTCCTCCTTAGCTTATTTCAATAAATCTGTAACATATGGCAACAGAGCCAGATGCCTGGCGCGTTTTACAGCTTGAGAAACCTTCTTCTGAAATTTCAAAGATGTTCCTGTAAGGCGGCGGGGTAAAATTTTACCCTGCTCATTGAGGAATTTCTTTAAAAACTCGGCGTCTTTGTAATCAATATACTTAATACCGGCTTTTTTAAAGCGACAGTATTTTTTCTTTTTAACCTCTACTGTAGGAGGATTTAAATAGCGTATTTCGCTTCCGGATTGTTTTGACATTTCTATTCCTCCCTGGTTTTAGTGTCCGACATATTTGAGCGTCTCTTATCTGCATAGGCAAGCGCATGCTTATCCAATGAGAAAGTTAAGAAACGTATGATTCTCTCATCACGACGATACTGTGTTTCAAGTTTTGCAATATTCTCAGGTTCCGATCTAAACTGCATCAAATGGTAGAACCCGGTTGTTTTTTTCTGGATAGGATATGCAAGTTTTCTTAAACCCCAATCCTCTTCGTGAACTATCTCACCGCCATTATCGGTAATAAAGTCACGGAATTTCTTTACCGCTTCCTTTATCTGAAGATCAGATAAAACGGGAGTTGCAATGAAAACGGTTTCGTAATCTTTTAACATGTTTTAATAGTACTATTATATAAATTAAAAAAGGGCTGCAAATATAATCGAATATTCCCAGCCCTCCAAATTATTTTAAGCGCAATTATTTTACAGGGGCATTTTTAAGAACCTCAACAATATAATTCCACCATTTTTCAACTGTTGCTATCTCGACTCTCTCATCGGGCGAGTGAGGAGAGCGGATAGTTGGACCGCAGGAGATCATATCCCAGTTAGGGTAGTTGCCTCCAAGAATACCGCACTCCAATCCGGCGTGGATAGCTTTAACTTCCGGTTCTTTTCCATACATTATACTATAAACAGATTTCATGGTATTGAGGATGGCAGAGTTCATGTTGGGTTTCCATCCCGGGTATCCTCCGGTGTGGGTAACCGATGCACCTGCCAGCTCAAATACAGATGTTATCCCGTTAGCGTGTATCTCTTTTGCCGAATCTACGGAGCTCCTCAGAAGACAATTAACCTCAATCTTGCCATTTGATGATTTTACAATAGCAAGGTTATTGGATGTCTCAACCAGGCCCGGCATCGAATCACTCATTCTCTCTACACCGTTAGGACAACCATATACTGCTTTTACAAGATTCAGGGCAATTACATTATCTATAATTGTCGCCGGAGTATCACATCTCTCTAAGGTAATTTTCAGGTCGGGTTCATGATAGGCCAGTTCCTCACGCATTTCGGCAAGATGTTGCTCTGTGATAGCTTTTGCCTCAGCAACTCTGTTTGCAGGTATTGCCAATGTTGCAAAACCCTCTCTGGGTATGGCATTGCGTAGAGAACCTCCTTCAATTGATGAGATCGAGACACCTAAATCTTTCATAAGTGGCAACAGGATTCTTACCAGAGCTTTATTGGCATTGCCTCTACCCAGGACAATATCCATACCGGAATGCCCTCCTTTAAGGCCTGTAATGCTTAATTTATATCCGTCCGTACCTGCCGGAGTCTTCTCTTCATTATATGTAAATAATGCATTAACGTCCAGCCCGCCTGCACAACCTACATAGAGCTCTCCCTCATCCTCTGAGTCCAGGTTAATCAATATATCGCCTTTCAAAAGACCGGATTTTAAATAGTTAGCACCTGTCATACCGGTCTCTTCATCCATGGTAATCAGCGCTTCAATGGGGCCGTGCACCAGATCCTTTGCCTCAAGTACAGCCATTGCTACAGCTACTCCAAGGCCATTATCCGCTCCGAGGGTGGTACCATTAGCATAAACCCAGCCATCAACAATCCTGGTTTCAATAGGGTCTTTTTCAAAATCGTGTATTTTATCGCTGTTTTTCTGAGGTACCATATCAATATGAGCTTGTAAGATAATCCCTTTTCTCTTCTCCATTCCGGGTGTAGCTGGTTTTCTGATAATGATATTACCAACCTCATCCCTGATGGTTTCAAGAGCAAGACTTTTACCAAAATCTTCTAAATACTGGATTGCCTTCTCCTCTTTTTTTGATGGACGCGGAATTTGGGTCAAAGAGTAGAAGTGATTCCAAACCCTTTCGGGCTTAAGTTCTTTAATAGTCATAATAAAAATGTTTTAATTAATTGATTTTTATAAATTTAATTTCTATTTTACATTTTTCCCATTGCAATATCAATGGGAAATGAGAGCAGCGTTCCTAACTGATATACAGGTATTCGCGACTGAATAAGCATGTTTTGCCCGTCCATCAATCTTACATTCATAACAACCGGTTTTCTGTAAAACACCTTACCTTTGCCCGGTGTCGTATCTGCATTAAGTTGCGATAAGTTATCATCTCCTGTTAACTCCATAACAACAGGTCTGCCCGACACATTGTTCACCGGAAGCAACCCTTGATTTTCTGAAAATCTAAAAGCGATATAAATCTGCTTGTCACCATCATTTTTTGGCACAATATCAAATGTCATCGTCTGAGAAGCCGAGCCTTCCTTGCCGAAAAACAGTGAGAGATACTCCTCCTCCAAACGATTTATCTCTGCTATTGCTGCTGTAAGCGCCTCGCCGCTAAAGGTGGCATCTGTCTCTCCTGTAATGATCTCAAGGCGTTTTGCCCTTAATTTGAATATCATTGAAGCGGTCTCTTCAGCTTTTTTTTCTAAGCTTTTTTCAACTACCTGGCTCTGCTGAACCGATGCGCGTTCAGTTCCTGTAGGAGTTTTGGCTGTTCTGTACAGCGTGCTCTTTTCACTTGTTAAATTCGAAGTGGACATAGATTTTACAAAAAGGGTATTACTTCTCATATCCGGGTACCTCATTTTCTCATTTTTCCCGGCGTAAGAGTCCGACCACATTATCAATCCCTGATTTATCATCTCTAAAAAATTGGCAGAAGCATTCTTGCTATTACCCAGATTAAGAGCGATATTTGCTTCGGGGTCTGCTTCAATATATGGAATAAGCTCTACCGATTTCAAAGTGTAGGTTACGGAATTCTCCTCTTTGGCCGGCACACCTAAATATTTTTGCGCATACTTTGCAAACGGCCCTGCAGTAAAGGTATCATATGAAGCCTCGGCCACAATATGAATTGCAGTAATGGGCAAAGAGTAGATTATTGCTCCGGAAGGAATCTTATCTCCTGGTTTGATATACTGTGATTTAGCCTCTGATGCTCCGAACAGAAGCGGCAATATCAATAAGCTTTTAATTAAAGTATTTTTTACCATTGTTTATTTGTATTTGATTACTCGCATAATTAATTTTCTTCGGGACTTCTCTTCCACCTTTTATGGGACCATAACCAATCGGCGGGACGGGACTTAATTGTCTCTTCCAGCAAAGATGCAAACTTTTGGGTTATAAACCCATCCTCACACTCTTTGGGATTATCGGTTATAAGGCTGTATTTTATTGAATAGCGACCTCTGCTGAGCCTCTCTAATGCAAAATACAGAACAGGGAAACCTACAATTTTTGAAATAATCTCCGGCCCATTCATCATTAAAGTTTGTTGATTCAGAAAATCTACTGCAAATTTTGAGCCCGGCAGAGGGGATTGATCGGCCAGCATGTAATAACATAATTGTTTGTCCTGATTTTTATATATGAATCTGGCCAAAGAGTTCGATTCAACAAGTATCTCCTCTTTCATGTCATGTCTAATCCACTTCATTAGAGTATCTGCCCAAGGAGATTTTATCTTTTTATAAGCAAATCTATTATTCGACTTTTTAAATCCTAATTGCTCAATATTTTTAAAGAAGTAATGTCTGGAATAGCTCTCCCAGTTTCCTGTGTGCCCCCCTACAATTATTGCAGATTTTCCTTGTAAATATAAGCTCTTGAGCAGTTCAGGGTTTTCACACTCTACCATCTCTCCAATCTCTTTCGCAGAAGCAGATATCATCCAGATACACTCTGCAATTACTTGGGCAAAATGTTTATAAAACTGCTTAACTATCTTATCAATCTCATCATATTTATATTTTGGAAAGGCACGGGAAATATTCGTTATGATTACAGAACGCCTGTAGCCGAAAATCCTGCAGACAATTAAAACAAATATATCCGAAAAGAGATAATGGACACGTAGGGGAAGTAGGGAAATAAGATATAATGGTATTCTGATGAATAAAAAGATAACTTTTGACATCGCTTATTATAGCTTTTCAACAAAGTTATCTAAATTTTACTATTTTTGCGAAATTATAGGAAAATTTTATTCTAAAACACAACTAATATGTTTAAAAATCACCCCAAAGGACTTCTTGCGGCAGCTCTGGCAAACATGGGCGAACGCTTTGGATTCTACACGATGATGGCTATCCTGGTTCTGTTTCTTCAGTCAAAATTTGGACTGGACGGAACTAACGCCGGTATTATTTATTCTATATTTTATGCATTAATCTACATTCTGGCGCTTGTTGGAGGTATTATTGCCGATAAAACCAGAAATTACAAAAAGACAATCCTGATTGGATTAATTGTGATGGCTTTGGGGTATCTTGTAATAGCTTTCCCCTCGCCAACCCCTGTAAGGCATAAAATGGTGGCCCTAATAATCTCATGTATCGGGCTTGTTACTATTGCGTTTGGTAACGGTCTGTTCAAAGGAAATCTCCAGGCTTTAGTAGGTCAGATGTATGATGATCCTAAGTATAGTAAACTTCGTGACTCCGGATTCCAGTTATTCTACATGTTTATCAATGTAGGCGCAATGTTTGCGCCGTTTACAGCCAAGTACGTAAGAGGGCTATGGCTTGCAAAAAACGGATTTTTATACAACGCCGGGTTACCTTCAATATGCCATCAGTACCTGGATGGCACTATCAATCCGGAGAGTATGCAAAGACTTACCGAACTTGCTGCCGAAGTTGACAAAACCGGTGCATTTGCAGGTAATATAGATGGTTTTGTAAATTCATACCTTAACTCTTTTGTTACAGGTTTCCATTACGCTTTTGGAGTAGCAATCATTACAATGATTATCTCTGTAGCAATATTCATCGCCAATAAAAAACATCTTCCGGATGTTAAAACTAAACAAGAAGCTGCTGCTAATAATAAAGCAGTTACCGAGATGGATGCAAAAGAGGTTAAACAACGCCTTTACGCTCTTTTTGCGGTATTTGCAGTTGTTATCTTCTTCTGGTTCTCTTTCCATCAGAACGGACTGACTCTCACATTCTTTGCGAGAGACTACACCCAACTTAACCTCTTTGGATATAAGTTAGCTGTTGAGGACTTCCAGAGTGCCAACCCTATTTTTGTGGTAACTTTAACATTTGTAGTTATTGGAGTATTCGGCTGGCTCAGGAACAAAGGCATGGAACCTTCCACACCTAAGAAAATAGCAATAGGTATGTTCATCGCCGCCCTCGGATTCTTTGTAATGTCTTTGGGTTCTGTTGGTCTTCCGATGCACAAAGAGGTATTAGCTGTAGGTAGTTTGCATGATGTACAAAAGGTAACACCTTTCTTGCTTATAGGCACTTACTTCATACTTACCGTAGCAGAGTTATTCATCTCGCCTCTTGGAATCTCGTTTGTATCTAAAGTTGCACCTCCCCAGTACCAGGGAGTGATGCAAGGCGGATGGCTCGGAGCAACAGCTCTTGGCAACCAGCTTCTCTTCATCGGTGCCATTTTCTACGAAAATATTCCTATATGGATGACATGGGGGCTATTCGTTGTTGTTTGTCTGCTTTCAATGAGTATGATGCTCGCCATGCTCAAGTGGCTTGAGAGAGTAGCGAAATAATCCGGCTGCCGGCGGAAACACGGTAACATAACAAGATTAACAATTAAAAGAGGGTGACTAAAAAAGTAAAGTCACCCTCTTTTTACATATCTTTGACAAAGATTATTAAGTTATGAAAAAATTTAACAGTGAAATTAAGTTGATTGCGTTTGATGCAGATGACACTTTATGGGCTAATGAGGGAAATTACCGGAGAGCCGAGAGGAAGTTTGCGCAAGTGCTGGCGCCTTGGAGTGGGGAGATAAAGGCTATAGAGACCCTGTTAGATGTGGTGAGGATGAATCTGCCACTGCTCGGATATGGTGCTAAATCTTTTATTGTTTCTATGATTGAATGTGGTATAGAGTTGAGTGGAGGGAAGCTCTCTAACAGAGAGGTTCTGAAGCTTGTTGAGATTGGGAAAGAGGTAATGCAGGAAGAGATTGAACTTTATCCCAAAGTAGAAGAGGTGCTTGCTAGCCTTAGGCAGAGCTATCCTCTATTGCTGGCCACAAAAGGTGATTTAAAGGAGCAGGAGTCTAAGATAGAGAGATCGGGACTAAAAGGCCATTTCGACTATATTGAGGTAATGAGTGAGAAGGATAGCGAAAGTTATCTGAATATTATTGATAAACTCAATCTCTCTCCCGGAGATTTTCTGATGATTGGTAATTCTTTCAAATCTGACATTCTTCCTGTCCTGGAGATAGGCGGACATGCGGTTTATATTCCTTCTGAGACAATCTGGGTGTACGAAGTTGTTGAAGAGATTGAACATCCCAATCTTATAAAGCTTAATTCAATTGATAAGGTTGTCCAACTTTTTCAGTAACAACAGTTAAATTTAAAGATTATTTGTTCCAAAATGAAGAATCCGGCGGTCACAATTGAGGAATTAACAAAAGAGAGACCTCTTATATTGGCAGGGCCTTGCAGTGCAGAGAGCAGGGAGCAGGTTCTTGAAA
This sequence comes from uncultured Muribaculaceae bacterium, assembly GCA_964479995.1. Classification (GTDB taxonomy): domain Bacteria; phylum Bacteroidota; class Bacteroidia; order Bacteroidales; family UBA932; genus Bact-08. The sequence goes on from CAYZPF010000008.1 coordinate 9,714, forward strand.
CTGCAGTACAGCTCGCAGGAATTGGAATTAAAATTTTCAGAGCCGGATTGTGGAAACCCAGGACAAAACCGGGAGGTTTTGAGGGGATTGGCAAGAAAGGTTTGGAATGGTTAAAAGAGGTTAAAGAGAGGACGGGAATGTTCACAGCAACAGAAGTTGCAAATTCCAGACATATAAAGGAGGCTCTCAAGGGTGGGGTTGATATTTTATGGATAGGAGCAAGAACAACCGGTAATCCATTTGCAGTTCAGGAGATAGCAGATTCTTTGCAAGGCAGAAACATTCCGGTTTTAGTAAAAAACCCAATGATTACCGATCCGGATTTATGGATCGGAGCTATAGAAAGGTTGCAAAACAGTGGAATAACAGAGGTAGCCGCCATACACCGGGGATTTAGCACGTATGAAAAAGGACTATTAAGGAATCAGCCCCAATGGCATATCCCCATTGAGGTAAGAAGAAGGATGCCCTCTCTGAAAATAATTTGCGACCCGAGCCATATAGGCGGAAATCCGAAGCTTATCTATCCTCTTTCACAACAGGCATTGGATATGGGATTTGACGGGTTGATGATTGAGAGCCACTACAAACCTGATAAAGCGCTCAGTGACAGCAAACAGCAGATTACACCGCAGGCTTTAAAAGAAATTATTAACGTTTTAGTGGTAAGAGATAAGACCGATGTTTCAGGTAACCTTGAGGTACTGAGACAACAAATGGATGACCTGGATGAGAGGCTGTTGGATATTATCTCAAAGAGGATGGCTATTTCGAGAGAGATTGGACGATACAAAAAGGAGAAGAACATCTCTGTACTCCAACCTGAAAGGTACGACACGCTCATATCCGGCCGTGTTATGCAGGCAAAAGAGCTTAAGCTGGACGAAGATTTTATTAAATTGATCTTCGTGGCGCTACATGAAGAGTCTGTCAGACAACAAATAGATAAAACCTCTTAGATTATATTAAGACAAAAAAGTGAGAATCTGATAAATCAGGGCTATACTTTAAAATCATACATGATGAAACAACAAAGAATCTTTAAACTATACCTGCTTTTGAAGATTTAGACAAATTGAAAAATTTTTAGCTTGTACAAACCAATTTTGGCACGGGTTTTGTAATTTAATTAATCGAGAAGTTTTTTCATAGTTTAAGTTTTAGGTTAAGTAATAAGAGAGGTATTGTTCGATTTGCGATACCTCTCTTTTTCATTTTGCATTTTATCAAAAAGGTATTATATTTGCACGCCTTTTCTCGGGAAGATAAGGAAGTTAATTTAGTAAAAACTTTAAAATCACAGTATTATGGCTGTAAGAATTAGACTGGCAAGACACGGCAAAAAGAATTATGCATTTTATCATATCGTAGTCGCAGACAGTCGCGCACCACGGGATGGTCGTTTTATTGAACTTATCGGTTCATACAATCCAAACACAAATCCGGCTACAATCGAACTTGACGGCGATAAAGCATTACAGTGGCTCCACAATGGAGCTCAGCCGTCTGACACCTGCCGCAGAATTCTCTCTTATAAGGGCGTTCTCCTTAAGAAACACCTTCTTGAAGGCGTTAAGAAAGGAGCTCTGTCCGAAGAGGTTGCCCTTGAAAAATGGAATGCATGGATGACCGAAAAAGAGTCAAAAATCAATGCAAAAAAATCTGAAATTGCTCAGAGTAAACGCTCTGCCGTAAAATCGATTGTTGAAGCAGAGGCAAAGGTGAACACTGCAAGAGCAGAGGAGATTGAAAAGAGAAAGAGAGCAGAGGCAGAGAAAGCGGCTAAAGAGGCTGCTGCTAAAGCAGAATCTGCAGATTCTGCTTCTGAGGAGAGTGTTCCGGCCGAAGAGACCCCCACTCAAGAGTAATTGAGGTGGCGGCAACGATAAATATCTTGTTGCCTGTAGGAAAGGTCGTAAAGTCTTTTGGATTTAAGGGAGAGATGATAATTAAATATTCTCCCGGTTTTAACGGAGACCTTGATGAGAACAAACCGGTATTCATCACATACGATGGATTACCGGTTCCTTTTTTTATTGAGTCAATTGAGGAGCGTGGAGTTGACCGGGCTATACTGAAACTGGAAGGTATAAATAATGTCGCATCGGTTGAGGAGGTTATGGGAGAGTTACTGCTTATTGAACAGAGTGACAAGGGAGATAATAAAAAGAGAGCTCCGGAAGAATTTCAATCGGCCTTCAATCTTGCCGGATTCAGAGTTACAACCAAAAAAGGTCTGGAGCTTGGCTTTGTTACAAAGATTTACGATTATCCGGGCAACCCCTGCCTTGGTATTTCTAAAGATGACAAAAAAGAGAGAGAAATACTTCTCCCCCTCCATGAAGATTTTATCGTTTCAATTGACCCCGGGAAAAAAGAGATGATTGTACATATTCCCGATGGACTCCTTGAAATCTAAGATTAAAAGATAAAGTTCAATCCAATGTTCAAACCGCTAATTCCATCTCGCCTATCAAAAGGTTTTCCCCACTCTGCCGAAACTATAAAATTACGATTCATCACCGCTTTAAAACCCAAACCTGCACTAATATGCAGCTCATCATCCACTCTGGGATCAATCTCACCCGATAATTTCAATGCTAATACTATGGGATTCACTGAGGAGGCAACCCTTTCTTTACTGTAATACTGCACCACCTTACCTGCATCAATAAAAGGGTTAAGAACAAGATACCAGTTCTGTTTAAGAAAAGTAAAGGGTAAAAATCTAAATCTAAGCTCGGCATTCCCAAGCACCACCCCCGATCCTACAACACGATTCCTAAGAGCACCCCTTATAGTATTGATTCCGCCAAGGCCTTCACTGGTTATTTGCCTGAAATATAAGGTGGTTATATTTTGAAGCATATAAAAGGGTTGTGTGCCCGAAAGTGTCCCCTGATAGGTAGCTTTGGCTGCGAAGGTGAGCTTGTCTTTATACAAAGGCAGGAAACCCGAAGCAGAGAGGTAGAGTTTGGAATAGCTTTTCCCTTCACTTGCCGGAGAGAAAATTGATATTGCCTCTCCTTTAACCCCCTTGTACGGGTCGGCCTCATTATCCCTGGTGTCATAAACGGCTCCCAGTTTAAGCTCAACTCTGGTTCCCCCTTCCTTTTCATCGTTGGAAATAATACCACCTGAAACGTAAAAGTTATAGAGTGAAGGATCGCTAATGTATTTCTCATCCTTAACAGGTCCTGTTTTATAACTATACACCCCAGCTCCCGCAACCCATCCCAGATTACTGGCCAGTTTACCTTGTAAATCGAGTGTTGTTCTAAAGAGATTCCTGTCAAATTTATAGTAAGAGTTACCCATATCAGGTTTATAAGCAGATATATATCCGTCAAAACCGTAGAAATCCATCATCCTATCGGTTAGATAGCTTATATCCAAGGTTGTCCTAATATTTTTTAACAAGTATTTTGAATCATAGAAAAGGTGATACACTCCGGATCCCTTTGTATATCTTGAGAGTTCCACATTAAATTTATGCAGATAGTTGGGATACTGAGAACCATCTCCAAACCAATAGATATCACAAAGTGCACCATACTGAAATCCCTGGTCGCTATTATAGCTAATAGCAGGAAGCGGGCCAAAATTCCACCCTTTTTTAATCTCTTGTCCTTCAATGTAACCGGTTGGTAATATCAGCGCAATTGAAAAGACTAAACCTAAGATTTTTTTATTATTCATTTATTCTTACATTTTAAAATTACACTTCTTATTGAATGCCAAGGTGTTTGCAACACCCTCTTGGGATCAAAGTATCAAAGAGATAAAATAACCTAAATAATTTCCAATGGCATAGCCCACCAGACCCACGGTAAGACCGGTAATTATTACACTCCTGTTCTTCATGGCTGTTGCTATGAGGGGGACAAAAGGTGGAGAGTTGATTAATGCTACAGATGAGATAAGTACCGTATCGGCATCAATCTTAAAGAGCTTTGCCAAAAGCAGATGAATCAACAGCGAGCCAAAGATGGCAAATGCTATAAATAACAATACGTAAAGCCCGCCTACCAGGTTCAATTTACTTAAATTAGCCATTGAGGCTACAACGATACTGAATATATAAACCAAATACATCCCGGTATCGTAACTACTCTTTATCTCCCTTATCTTTTTAATAAAAGAGGCTGCAATTCCCAAAGTAGTAATAGTGAGAATTACCACTATCATCTGCGCACTTGCGGGTAAAATCATTGAAAGCCCCCCGGCTACTGCGAAGATTAATACAGAGAGAAAAAATGAAAGCCCCACCTCTTTCAAATTTGATAATTTAAAATATCCTTTATATGGATTCTCATCTGTTCCAATATAATCATCTCCATCAACAACACCAATTACCTCTTTTGTGCCGGTTCCAAGGAATTTCCTGAATATTGAAATCCCTACAGAGAGCACAAAAGTCAAATAGAGAAGGCTTACCAGCATATCATAAGAGTGAACCATTATATATGTCTCATTGGGAACATTAAGCATTATCTTGATGGCAGCCAGGTTTGGAGTACCTCCGGTATAAACGCCCGCAAGTAAGCCTGCAATGTTTTTCATCTGGCCTCCTATAACCGGGTCTTCACCAATAAGAGGAGAAAAAATTAAATAACCCATGGTTATGGCAACTACAACAGCTACAACTCCTGTTACCAGGGAGATAATAGCCTTCTTCATATTCCATTTGAGGAAGTTGGTTGAGAAAAGCATCATTGGTATTGCCAGGGGAATAATTATCGTTACCAAAAGATCCTGTAACTTAAAAGTATCTTCGGAGATCAGAGGAGTATTGCCGATAATTACCCCAAGCAGATAAAGTATGAGAACTGGCCCGATTTTGTTGAGAAAAGAGATCTTATTACAGAGCCACAGTACACCTGCAGGCGCCAGCAGATAGATTAAAATCAGTACTATATCCATAGATTTGTCAGTTTAGTTTAGCCAGAATCTCTTTAACTTCAGCCACCTTTTCGTCAAGCAATTCCTGCGAAGTGGCCTCTGCAATAAAGCGCAGGTAGGGTTCGGTATTGGAAGGTCTTATATTAAACCACCAATCACGAAACTCAACTCTGTAACCATCAAAATCAAAACTCTTTTCGGCATGCTCCTTTGATAAGAAATAATCTCTTACCAAATCCATTGCCTCTCTCTTTCGCTCAATCCTAAAATTAATTTCACCAGAGTTTTTATATTTTTCAATATTAGATATAAGCTTTGACAGAGAGTATCCCTCTCTCTTTTTCCTGGCAATTATTCCCAAAATTATCAAAGCTGCCATTATTCCGGAATCGCTGTAAAAGAAATCTCTAAAATAGTAATGGCCGGCAAGCTCCCCGCCATAAATACCGGCAATTTCTCTGAGTTTATGAGCGGCAAAAGCTCTTCCTACACGCCATGTATGCATCTCTGCACCCATAGGGGCCAAATATTCGCCCACAGCTTTTGAACTCCTTATATCCTGCAATACAGCCCCTTTCTCACCTCTATCCTCTAAAAAGTAATGTCCCAGCAGCGCTATCATCAAATCGGGAGAGATAAACTTTCCATTCTCATCGGTAAACATCACCCTATCACCATCACCGTCAAAAATTACGCCTACATCACAATTTTTCGCATTTACTAAATTCTGCAAATCTTTTATGTTCGCGGGATTAAGGGGGTTTGCCTCGTGATTTGGAAATGTACCATCCAACTCATCAAACAAATAATGAAGTTCATCCGATTCCTCTCCAAGAAGATCTTTTATCAGCAATGCTACCATTCCATTTGAAAGATCTATTCCTATGTTCAGCCCGCTAAGATCTCTCTTATACTTAAGTAAAAATGAGAGATACTCCTCTTTTATATCCAAAGAGGTAACTCCGCCTCTCCTATGAGTAGGCACAACATCTCTTTTTTCCACCCACTCTTTAAGCGTCCCCAGTCCTGTGTCAAATCCAACCGGAAGGGCATTTTCACGAGAAACCTTTAAGCCATTGTACTCTTTTGGATTGTGAGAGGCGGTAATCTGAACAGAGGCGGTAAAATGGTACCTCCCTGTTGCAAAATAGACCATAGGAGTTGTTGTAAGGCCAAGGTCAACGACATCGGCTCCGGCATCATTAATACCTTTTATAAGATATTCATGGATTTCGGGAGAGGAATCTCTTACATCTCTGCCTACCAGAATTCTTTTGGAATTAAGCAACTCCGGAAGAAAGTAACCAATTTTATAAACTGTCTCTTTGTTGAAATCTTTTCCATAGACTCCTCTTATGTCGTAAGCGTGAAATGCCCCCATATTAGTGTTTATCTGCGAGTTTTAACAATTTTATAATGTGGATTCACCTTCCCCGCTTTAATTTCGTTCAACCTGGACTGCAACATCTTTTTCCTGATTGGCGCTACCTTATCGGTAAAAAGGATACCATCAAGATGATCCATTTCGTGCTGAACCATTCTGCAGGCAAAATTATCAAAAGTCTCAATTTGCAAATTGAAATCCTGGTCGTAGTATGAAACTTTTATAACCTTAGGCCTCTCAACCATCGCATTAATGTCGGGAATGCTGAGGCATCCTTCGTTATATTCAATCTTCCCGGCACTCTCTTCAACAACTTCCGGATTGATCATAACTCTCTTGAAATCCTTAAGTTCCGGCATATCATCTGCAAGCAATTTACCCTCTACTATAAGAACTCTCAAAGAGACACCAACCTGAGGCGCTGCAAGCCCTACCCCGTCGGCATTACGCATGGTATCCCACATATTAGCCAGAAGGTTCGTAATCTCCTCCCTGACTCCGGGTTTGCCGGGATCAACCGGGTTTGCCTTCTCCCTCAAGACATCAGTTCCGAATACATATATAGGCAATATCATCACAGGATCATTATTTATTTCATTAAACTCTTCTCTTTTCAATGGCAACTCTGTCAAGATAGGTTTGCAAAATTATTGCAGCGCTTATCTTATCTATCATAGATTTGTCCCTTCTCTCCATCTTCTTAATACCTCCGTCAATCATAGTCTGGAATGCAATTTTTGAAGAGAATCTCTCATCTTCCAATATAACAGGAATCAGAGGAAAATGTTTTTTAAGCAGATTCAATAGCTGATCTACAAATCTTGCCCCCTCTGCCGGTTTATTGCTCAAATCCATAGGATATCCTACAACAAAAAGTTTAACCTTCTCTCTTTGCATATAATCTTTAAGATACCCTACAACATTTGCAGAAGGTACTGTCTCCAATGCAGTGGCAAAAATCTCCAGCGGATCACTCGCCGCAATTCCAGTTCTTTTCTTACCGTAGTCTATCCCGATAATTCTTTCCATAAATACAAAGTTAGTTTTTTTTTGTACATTTGAAGGTTTATAGTAAAGTATGGCAAAACAAAGCGGTAAAAAAGAGAGGAGGAATCGTCTGAGAAGCAAATATCGTTTCTCAATATTCAATGATACTTCTCACGAAGAGATATTTATATTCAGAGCTAACGGTTTGATGACTCTGGTAAGTTTAGCTCTTGCCCTTATTCTCATAATAGGCTCTGTAACTGTACTTATCTCATTCACTCCACTAAGGGAGTTCATTCCCGGTTACCCAAGCGCTCAAACCAGAAGAGCCATTGTGCAAAATGCAATAAAGGCCGATTCATTGGAACAGGTAATTAAGATGTGGGATTTTCATCTGACAAATATCCAGAGAATTGTCTCCGGATTAGAGCCGCTTAAACCTTCAAATTTACAGGAAAATGGAGTTGTAAATGATTCATCATTAATATCGAATCTCTCGGCAACGCCTTCAAAAGAGGACTCTTTATTAAGAGAGGAGGTATTAAGGCAAGAACAATTTGCACTTTCGTCGGAAAACAGAAAGATTGAACAGATTGAAGGGCTCCATTTTTTTCCACCGGTAAAGGGGGTAATCTCCGATGGATTCAACATAGCGACAAACCATCCATATCTGGATATAGCAGCACAGGAAAACTCCGTAGTATCTGCAGTACTGGACGGTACTGTAATTATAGCCACATGGACAGAGGAGACAGGATACACTATTCAGCTGCAACATGAAAACGACTTGATATCAATATACAAGCATAACTCAAAACTACTTAAAAAAACAGGAGACAGAGTTAAGGCAGGAAGTGCTATCTCTCTGGTAGGAAATACCGGAAGTTTAACGACAGGACACCATCTGCATTTCGAACTATGGCATAAAGGTATCCCTATTAATCCGGTCAAATACATAAAATTTTGATAGCTTCAAAATGAAGAGAAGAATAGTAATCCTGGGATCAACGGGCTCGATAGGTAAACAGGCTTTGGAAGTGATTTCACTTCATCCGGAGCTTTTTTGTGCAGAGATCCTCGTAGCAAACAGCAATTCCCGGTTACTAATAGAGCAAGCGATTGCGCATAATGTAAACGCAGTTGTCATCGCCGACGAGTCAAAATACTTAGAGGTATCAGATGCACTGAAAGAGTACGACATCAAGGTCTTTACCGGTAAAGAGTCTATCAATGCTCTTGTAAGCGGCACAAATGTAGATATGGTGCTGGCAGCAATGGTTGGTTTTAGCGGTTTAGAGCCTGTTATATCTGCAATAAAGGCAGGTAAACCTATAGCCCTTGCCAATAAAGAGATACTTGTATCGGCAGGTGCAATAATTATCTCTTTGGCAAAAGAGTATGGTACACCAATCTTACCCATAGACTCCGAACACTCTGCAATATTTCAGTGTTTACAGGGAGAGAGAGCTGCTATCGAAAAAATAATTCTGACAGCATCCGGGGGACCGTTCTTTCAAAAAAGTTTGGAGGAGATTGAGAGAGTTACAGTGGAAGATGCACTTGACCATCCTCGCTGGAGAATGGGGCCAAAGGTAACAATTGATTCCGCCAGCATGATGAACAAAGGTCTGGAGATGATAGAGGCACACTGGTTGTTTGGAGTATCTCCGTCTCAGATAGAGGTGATTATTCATCCTCAGTCAATTATTCACTCCATGGTACAATTCAAGGACGGGTCGGTTACAGCGCAACTTAGCTATCCTGATATGAGGCTCCCTATACAATATGCCTTCTCATATCCATACCGGGTTGATTTAGATATCAGGCGGGTAGATTTCCCTGCAATAGGCAGTCTCACTTTTTTTGCTCCTGATCTTTTCAAGTTCCCGTGCTTGAAGATTGCCTACGATGCAATAGAGATGGGGGGAAACATCCCATGCGCAATGAACAGTGCAAACGAAGTAGCCGTTGGGAGTTTTCTGCGTAACGAGATATCTTTCGGCAGAATACCTGAGGTTATAAAGCGAGTACTGGATAAAACAGTCTTTATCAAGGAACCTACATTAGAAGATATTTATGAGACTGATAAAGTGAGCAGAGAGATCTCAGAGAGAATTTGTAAGCAACCAGACAAACAGCAAATTATAATTTAATATATAATAAACAGCTTAATTAGAATAACAATAAATAATGGAGACACTACTCAAAATAGTTCAGGTTTTACTGGCGCTTTCAATTCTTATACTTGTTCATGAATTTGGACATTATTTCTTTGCAAGACTCTTCAAGATAAGAGTTGAGAAATTTTATCTCTTCTTTGATCCTTGGTTCTCAATTATAAAGTACAAATCTAAAAGCAGTGAGACAGAATATGGTATTGGCTGGTTACCGTTAGGCGGATATTGTAAGATTGCAGGGATGATTGATGAGTCTATGGACACCGAAGCGATGAAATCGGAGCCTAAACCATGGGAGTTCAGGAGTAAACCTGCCTGGCAAAGATTCTTCGTAATGTTCGGCGGGGTTTTATTTAACTTTATTCTGGCAATTCTCATCTATTCGGCAACACTATTCAGTTGGGGAGAAGAGTATCTGAAAAACAGTGACGCAATTTACGGTGTCCAGTGTAATGACCTGGCAAGAGAGATTGGTTTTAAAAATGGAGATAAGATTATCTCATTTGATGGTGAAGAGGTAGTAAAATTCCATGAGCTTCAAATTGTTCTGGCAAGGAACCAGGCAAAGAGCGCATTGGTAATAAGAGAGGATAAAGAGATAACTATCAATATTGATGAAGAGTATCTGCCGGCTATACTCTCCACGCCCGGAATGTTCAGTCTAAGGGTTCCCTTTCAAATCTATTCCGTTACCGACTCCTCACTAAATGCAGGAGCCGGGTTACTCGCCGGCGACAGGATTGTGGCAATAGATTCCGTAAAGGTCTCTATCATACAAGATATACAGGAGATACTTGCAGCAAAAGCCGGTACACAAGCCGATTTTACCATAAAAAGAGGAGAGACTCTTACTGTTAAAACTCTTACTATAGATAATCATGGCAAATTGGGTATTATTCTGGAAAGTGAACTGAAAAAATTTTTAAATATTACAACTCAGGATTACAGCCTTGCTCAGTCAATACCTGCCGGTTTCAAAAAAAGCGTAACCACCATAGGAAATTACTTTAAAGAGCTGGAGCTTATATTCTCCCCAAAAACCAAAGCTTACAAATCGGTAGGAAGTTTTATCTCAATAGGTAAAATCTTTCCTTCATCCTGGCAATGGGATATATTTTGGAACATTACCGCATGGCTCTCGATAATGCTCGCAGTATTAAACTTACTGCCAATACCGGCTCTCGATGGTGGCCACATACTGTTTGTAATCTATGAGATGGTATCCGGGAGAAAACCAAGTGATAAATTTTTGGAATATGCTCAGATTATTGGTATGTTTATCTTATTTGGAATTATGTTTCTCGCATTCGGAAATGATATATACAGGCTTTTTAAATAGTACCGGACATGAAAACTTTTAATTATTTATTAATCTCTTTTTTAGCTTTATCGCTCTTTTCCTGTAAGTGCGACAGAGGAGTTCAGTTGCTGCCCAACATCAGCGGGAAAGCCGGCGAAGTGGTAATAGTGATTAACAAGGGAGTTTGGGAAAGCGAGGCCGGTAGTACCATCAGGAAGATATTAGCTGCCGATGAACCTTTTCTACCCCAGAGAGAACCTATGTTCACGCTGGTAAACATTCCGGAAAATGCCTTTACAAGCATATTTCAAACCCATAGAAATATTGTTCTGGTAAATATCATCAAAGATTTACCGGAGCCAAAGGTTATATTGCAGGAAAATGTGTGGGCGGCGCCTCAGATTGTCATTACAATATCAGGCAGAGACGAACATCAGATTGCAGAACTAATTGGAAATCAAGAGAACAGAATTAAAAACAGTCTCTTAATGGCAGAGAGAAACAGAAATATTCAGAATGCCAAAAGATATGAGGAGAAACCTTTAAGAGATGCCGTGTCAAGATATTTCGGAGGTTCTCCCTACTTCCCCAAAGGATACAGTCTAAAAAGAAATACCAAAGATTTCATTTGGATCTCCTACGAAACGACATACACTAACCAGGGAATCTTTCTTTATAAATTCCCTTTCACAGATTCCACCGATTTTTCAATTGATAATCTCATAGCCCACAGAAACGATGTGTTGCAACGTAATGTTTCGGGGCAGACAGAAAGGTCTTATATGACGACTGCTACACAAATTCCTCCCGGATTAACCTGGGTACAATATAATAAAAGAGTATTCGCAGAGCTCAGGGGATTCTGGGAAGTGCAGAATGATTTTATGGGAGGCCCCTTTATAAGCCATTTTTTTCTGGATCCTTATAAACAAAATATTATAGCTCTTGAATGCTTTGTATATGCTCCTCGTTATGACAAGCGAAACTATTTGAGGCAAGTAGAGTCAATACTATATTCTTTCGAATTCAATTGATTTTTTTGCATTATTTAAAAATAGATATATCTTTGCACTTCCAAACTCGAAAAAGTTGTTTTAAATAGTGAAGCGATCCGAAGGGTTTTGAACGGTCCGTTCGTCTAACGGTTAGGACTCAAGATTTTCATTCTTGCAATAGGGGTTCGATTCCCCTACGGACTACAAATTTTAAATTATAAAAATGGCAAATCACGCATCAGCAGAAAAACGTGCGCGTCAAAGCGAAAAGCGCAGAGTACATAATAAATATTACGCAAGAACAACCCGTAATGCTCTTAAAGCTTTACGTAATACAACAGATAAAGATGCAGCAGTTGCTCTGCTCCCTAAAGTATCCTCGATGTTAGATAAATTGGCTAAGATTAACGTTATTCATAAAAATAAAGCGGCAAATTTAAAAAGCGGTATTGCTGTTCATGTTAACAAGCTGAATTAGTCTTTTTTACAATTTGTCTCCGTAACATAAAAAATGCTTCCCAATTTTGGGAAGTATTTTTATTTTACAATGTATGAGTAGAAGAGTTACCATTAAAGAGTGGAGGGAAGACGAGAGGCCAAGAGAAAAACTAATTACCAAAGGGGCCGGATCTCTTAGCGATGCGGAATTGCTTGCGATAATAATTGCCTCGGGTACTAAAGAAGAAAGTGCAGTTGATATATCCGGAAAATTGCTGCAAATGGCAGGTGAGAATCTTAGAGAGATTCAAAAGCTCTCTATAGAACGGCTTAAAGAGGTCAAAGGGATAGGAATAGTTAAAGCGGTAACATTACTCTCTGTTTTTGAATTGTTTAAGAGGTTTATGCTTACACAAAGGGCAGATAAGCCCAAAATTCAATCATCGGCATATGCCGCGAGCATAATCAGCCCGATACTTAGAGATCTGAATCACGAGGAGTGCTGGGTGATGTATCTGAACAGGGCGAATAATCTTATAGCAAAGGAGAGGTTGAGCATAGGCGGAATATCTGCAACAGTTGTGGATGTGAAGATTGTTATAAAAAATGCTTTGGATAAATATGCCAGTTCAATAATACTTGTTCACAACCATCCTTCGGGCAATCCCTCTCCGGGTGAAAATGACAGGGTGCAGACCAAAATACTAAAGGAGGCGGCTTTGCTGTTTGATATCTCCCTTTTAGACCATCTGATAATTGCGGGAGATAACTATTTTAGCTTTGCCGACGATGGAATAATTTGAGAATTTTGTATATTTGACAAATAACTCAAAATTCTATTTATGAAGATTATCATTCTGGGTAAGGAGAATTCTTTATTGAACAATTTTATTGCAGAAATAAGGGATATTTCAATACAAAAAGATAGCATGCGTTTTCGCAGGAATCTGGAAAGAATCGGAGAAGTATTTGCTTATGAAATCAGTAAAGTACTAAAATACAGTTCTAGAGAGATTACCACACCACTAGGAGTTGCTAAATGCAATACAACCGATGAAGAGATAATTATAGCGAGTATTATGAGAGCCGGGTTACCTCTGCATAATGGACTACTTAACTATTTTGACAAAGCCCGGAATGCCTTTATTGCAGCCTACCGTAAATATGGCAAGGATAACACGTTTGCGATTCATCTGGAGTATGCAAACAGCCCCTCTGTAGAGGGAAAGGTTCTGATTCTGGCCGACACAATGATAGCAACTGGCTCATCCTTAGTATTATCATATAAAAAATTATGTGAAGAAGCAACCCCTCTTCACACACATATAGTATGCCCAATTGCCAGTACAGAAGGAGTAGAATATCTTTCAAAACATTTACCTCATAAAAGAACGACTTTCTGGGTAGGCGCCATAGACGAGGAGCTCACCATTAAATCATACATCGTACCAGGTCTTGGAGATGCGGGAGATTTAGCATACGGAAGTAAGTTATAACTTGTAATTACAACTCTTTTCTTAGTCGTGCTATGGGGATATTAAGCTGTTCACGATATTTTGCAACTGTCCTTCTTGCAACCTGATAACCCATTCTGTTTAATACCGATACCAACTCTTCATCTGTTAATGGCTTCTTTTTATCTTCAGATTCAACACTTTCTGTGAGGATCTTCTTGATCTCCCTTGTAGAAACCTCTTCTCCGCTGTCTGTCATGAGACCCTCAGAAAAAAAGTACTTAAGCGGATAAATTCCAAAGTGAGTTTGAATGTACTTACAGTTAACAACTCTCGAAATTGTAGAAATATCCAGGTTCGTCTTCTCTGCAATGTTTTTTAGGACCATCGGCTTTAATTTGGTTTCATCCCCATCAATAAAGTACTCCCTTTGAAAGTCAATTATTGCATTCATAGTATTACGAAGTGTATTGTGCCTCTGTTTTATGGCTTCAATAAACCACTTTGCCGAATCAAGCTTTTGCTTCACAAAGGTAATAGCCTCCTTGCCTGCTCTGTCGGAATTGGCCGAGCTAAGCAGCATATCGGCATAACGCCTGTTAACTCTCAACTCCGGTACAGAGAAGCGTGGCATGGTCATTATTAATTCTCCATCTTTTAATTCAAGAAGAAAATCGGGTACTACCTGTTGAGCCTGCTCTGTGTATGAGTCATCTATTTGTCCTCCCGGTTTGGGGTTGAGTTTTATTATCTCTTCAATGGCGCTTTTAAGCTGCTCTTCGTTTATAGAGAGCTTCGTCATAATCTTGCTATAATGCTTTTTGGTAAACTCTGTAAAAGTTTCTTCCAGAATCAATCTGGCAAGTTTCTGAGATTCAGTCTCATTTTTGGTTTTTATTTGTAAAAGCAGTGTCTCTCTTAAATCCCTTGCACCAATCCCGATAGGTTCAAACTCCTGAATCTTCTTTAATACTTTTTCAAGCTCCTTCTCATCTGTCTCGATACCCAGACGAAATTCAATATCATCTGCAAGCACATCCAGATCTCTCCTAAGATAACCGTCATCATCCAGGCTACCAATAATAAAAGAGGCCAGGCCTTTCTCCCTTGAATCCATTGAGCTGTAGCCAAGCTGCGAAATGAGGCTCTGGTGAAAGCTCTCTTTAACCGAAAAAATATTGTACTCCGGTTTTAAGTCTTTACCTTGATTATTTGAATAGAGCCTATAGGCAGGGATTTGATCGTCAGATGAATATTCGCTTAACGACAGGGTTGACCTGTTATCTTCAATATCATCATCTTCGGTAACTTCATCTAAAACGGGATTTTCTTCAAGCTCTTTTTTCACTCTTTGCTCCAGCTCCAAAGTTGGTAATTCCAATAATTTAATAGTTTGGATCTGAAGTGGCGAGAGCTTTTGTAATAGTTTTTGTTGTAATCCCTGCTTCAACATATTGTTTAGAACGTTTATGCAAAGATATGATTTTTATTTAACTTCGCATTCGGCTTGGCGCCTTTTGGCGCTATTCAAAAGCGAATAAAAATGAGAATAGATGTAGAGAGTGTAATAGCCGGTAAAAATCCGCAATTACTCAAAGTAATACCCCGATTTATAATTAATTGGCTCAAGAGATATATCCACCAGGATCTTATTAATGAGATATTATATGAATACGGTCATCTTAAGGGGCTTGATTTTATTCATGCTCTTATGCATAAGCTCAATATTACTTATGAAGTTTATGGAATGGAGCGCATTAATAAAGAGCGTAACCATATTATTGCTTCTAATCATCCTTTGGGAGGTATGGATGGCATAATTCTTATGGAGATCTTCGGTAAAATCTTTGATGATATTAAATTTGTGGTAAATGACCTGCTATACCACATAGAGCCTCTAAAGCCCCTCTTTATCCCTGTAAATAAATTTGGAAGACAAAATGCAGAGATCGCTAAGATGATAGATACAAATTACAGCGAGGATAATCAAATACTTTACTTCCCGGCAGGTTTATGCTCCAGGATGACTAAAGGAGAAATTGCCGATTTATCCTGGAAAAAAAGCTACGTTACTCAAGCTCTGAAATATAAGCGAGACATCCTGCCAATATTCTTCGAAGGAAGAAATTCTAAAAGATTTTACAAAATTGCAAACCTGAGAAAAAAATTGGGAATAAGGTTTAACTTTGAAATAGTAATGCTACCCGACGAAATGTTCAAACAACAAGATTCCCTGTTCAATGTATATATTGGAGAGCCTGTAACCTATGAGGAGTTGTCCGGCAGCAAGACTGCTGCAGAGTGGAACAAATTGATTAGGGAGAGAGTTTATGCTTTAAAAAAATAGTTATGGAAGCCGTTATTTTACCAGTTGACAGAAAGTTGATAACAGATGAACTTACAAGTGATAAATTTATAAGGGGGACCCGTAAAGGCGACAATAAGCTATTTGAAGTTACTGCACACGACTCTCCTCATATCATGAGAGAGATAGGAAGGCTCAGAGAGATCTCTTTTCGCCTTGCGGGCGGAGGTACAGGCAAATCAATGGATATTGATCAATATGATACCCATTTTAAAAATCCATATAAACAACTTATCGTTTGGGATCCTAAAGACCAGGAGATCATTGGCGGATACAGGTACATTAAATGTACCGGACTGGATGTGGACCTTATGGCTACAAGTGAACTCTTCAACTTCTCGGATAAATTCAAAAATGAGTATCTCCCTTTTACTATTGAGTTGGGAAGATCTTTTATTCAGCCAAACTATCAGGGCACAAACGTTAAAAGAAAAGGGCTGTATGCACTGGATAATCTTTGGGACGGTCTGGGCGCTTTGGTACTCAGATATCCTCATATTAAATACTTTTTTGGAAAAGTTACCATGTACTCTTCCTACAATATGAGAGCAAGGAATACTCTCCTTTACTTTCTAAATCACTATTTTAATGACCCGGAAGAGCTTGTCCTGCCTATATCTTCACTCAATTATGACAGGAATAATCCCTATTTTAAAGAGCTGTTTACCAATACAGATTATAAAGAGGCATACAAACTTCTCTCGAAAGAGATACGGGGACTTGGAGAGAATATCCCTCCGCTAATAAACTCATACATGAATCTCTCTCCTACTATGAAAGTTTTTGGCACCTCGATAAATAAAGATTTTGGAGGAGTCGAAGAGACTGGAATAATGGTAAATATCTCCGATATCTATCCCGAAAAGATAGAGAGATACATAACTCCCCTAAGGAGATTGGCTAAACGTTTTCGTCCAAAGTGGTGGAGAAACCGCTAATACAATATAAATCTATAACGGAGGGAAATTTATAGCCTCTCTCACAATGAAAGCAGAAGGATAAAGAGTCTCTACTCTTCTTAAAAATTTCATTGCATCCGATCTGGTGCGAAAATCTCCCACAGTAACCTTAAAATAAGGGTTATCATAAGTTCTGTAAGCCTCCGTTTCGGGAAACAGATTCAGGAATGAGTTCTTGATACTCTCCGATTTCGCTCTGGAATCCTGCTTGTTGTCAAAATAAATTCTGATTCTATAGCCGTTAAGTTTCCTTTGAAATGCACCGGCAATGATATTTCTCATTGCCACCTCAATTTTGTGGCTCTGATTTATGGTGATATTACCTTGATTATACTCATTTGTTAAGAGCATTTCAAAAATGTCTCTATTTAAAAAGGTAGAATCAACAAGCGGTGGTTTTTTAAAAAGAGTATCTCTCTCATTAAATATATCGGCGTTGAGCTGGGCGTTTATATGAGTTACACAAAAGAGTAGCAAACCTGCCAGTAAGTATTTAACAAAGGCTCTTACCATTCTAAAAACAATTATAGTTTCTCAATTAATTTTTCCATCGGAAGATCTCTGAATTTAAGAATTTTTCTGCTCATACCCGAAGGTTTAACGATTGTACGTGCATCAATTTTAAAATCGGAAAGATCCCAACGGGACATATTAAGCCCCATAGACAGCAGAGACAACGGATCTGTTATCTCAACCTTGAACAGAGCAGTATATAACTTTTGACTCTCCGGTACTATAGTGTCGGCCTTAATCATAGTGGCATTGGCAAAATTTGCCCCACCCCTTTTAAGCAAAGCTTCTGCATCTTCAATAACAAAAGTTCTGCGCGAAGGATTCTTAATAAGGCATGATAACTCAATATTTGCAGATGATGTACTGAGAAGCTTCACACTTTTAATATCTACCTTCACAATATCTACCTCCCGCAATTTTGTACATCCCGTGGCAATAAGTATGAATATCAGCAGCGGAGAAAATAACCTGTTCATATTTTAAGGATTGAATTATCGCAAAGGTATAAAAAACTATATATTTGTAGAATAATTGAGCCATTTGATGACAAACAAATTCCATTCCGTAAAATCTTTACCTCAACTTAAACTAAAACAGGTATATATTGAAACCTATGGATGTCAGATGAATGTAAGCGACAGCGAAGTAGTGATCTCCGTACTCGAAAGCGATGGCTACTCGCTTTGCACTAAGCTATCTGATGCATCTTTAATCCTGATAAACACCTGTTCAATAAGGGAAAATGCAGAACAGAAAATTTGGTCCCGTCTTGAATATCTCCGCACATTAAAACGCAAAGACAGAGACTTATATGTTGGAGTATTAGGGTGTATGGCAGAGAGATTAAAAGAGAGACTGTTGGAAAATGGCGTGGTTGATCTGGTAGCCGGACCGGACTCATACAGAGATTTACCAGTACTGCTGGCTGCATTGTCGGGGGGGGGGAAACAGATAAACACTTTGCTCTCACAGGAGGAGACATATGCAGATATCTCCCCGGTAAGAATGGATAAAAACGGAGTATCGGCTTTCATCTCCATAATGAGGGGTTGCAATAACTACTGCTCTTATTGCGTAGTGCCTTATGTAAGAGGACGTGAGAGAAGTCGCAGTCCACAAAGCATTGTAAAAGAGGCAAAAGAGGTATTTGAAATGGGATATAAAGAGATTACTTTGCTTGGGCAAAATGTAAACTCCTATCTATGGAAGGGAGATAATAAAGAAGAGCCTTACGAGAGTGATATTGATTTTTCTAAGCTACTGGAGATGGTTGCCTCTGTAAGTCCGCTGTTAAGGGTTCGATTCTCAACTTCCCATCCAAAAGATATGGATGACTCTGTTCTCCATTCAATGGTTAAGTACCGGAACATCTGCCGGCATATACACCTTCCCGTACAGTCCGGAAGCGACAATATGCTCAAAAAGATGAACCGCAAGTACACTCGTGAAGAGTATCTTTCAAGGATAGAAAAGATCAGAAAGTTATTACCGGAGTGCTCAATAAGTACCGATATCATAGCGGGTTTTTCAGGCGAAACAGATGAAGACCATCAGAATACCCTCTCAATAATGGAAGAGGTTGGATACTATATGGCATTTATGTTTCAATATTCCGTAAGACCAGATACAGTAGCGTCCACCAGCTTTGAAGATGATGTTCCTGCAGAGATTAAGAACAGCCGGCTTAATGAGATTATAACTCTTCAAAACCGGCTTTCGCTACAAAGTAATCTGGCAGATATTGGTAAAGAGTTTGAGGTTTTGATCGAAGGTTACTCAAGGAGGTCAAAACTGGAGCTCTCCGGAAGAACTTCACAAAACAAGATGTGTGTATTTCCGGCAAGGGAGTATAAAGTTGGAGATTATGTTAAAGTGAAAATTGTCTCATGTACCAGTGCCACTTTACGTGGAGAACTTATTGAATAACAAAAAGAAATCTGACAGTAATTAATAACAATCAGCGATAAAATTTTGAAAAGATTATGACCAGGATTAGAACATTCTACATTGGTGAATTAAAAACAGAGGCAGAACATCTTAAATCCGGGAGCAAGATTATGACTGAAGCACCTGAAGACAACAACGGGAAAGGCTCTATGTTCTCTCCTACCGATCTTTTTGCT
This sequence comes from uncultured Muribaculaceae bacterium, assembly GCA_964479995.1. Taxonomy (GTDB): domain Bacteria; phylum Bacteroidota; class Bacteroidia; order Bacteroidales; family UBA932; genus Bact-08. The sequence goes on from CAYZPF010000008.1 coordinate 29,311, forward strand.
GCCTCTTTAGGTTCCTGCATGCTTACCATCATAGGAATTGCTGCGCAAACTCACGGTTTCTCCATTGAAGGAACACGCATTGAAACTGAAAAAATAATGGCCGCAAATCCCAGAAGGGTTGCAGAGCTAAAGCTGGAGATATATCTGCCTCATAACAGATATAGTGAAAAGGAGCTTAAAATTATTAAGAGTTGTGTAAACACCTGCCCGGTAGCAAACAGCTTACATCCGGATATTGTAACTGCAATTTCATATCATTTGCCCGAGTAACTACCAGATTTACATAACATTCTCCGGTTATCCCGCTTCCTGTTAAATCTTATTTTGGTATTTAACATATCCCTGAAGAACTTCTTTCTTTGAGAATCTGGTATTCCAGGATAATTTTCTGCAATAAGCCTGAAATGACATTCGTCAATTTTTAATCTCTTAAAATTGTTGACAATTCTTTTGTATGAATTATTTCTGAATTTAGTACGATTATTATCTATTAATGAAAATTTTATCTCCCGGGCAGAAGAGTGGTAAAGGATATTAGTGAGATTAAAATCTCCATGAAATACTCCTTTTACATGAAGTTTGCTTGCAAAGATGGCCAATTCTTGTAATAGCCGAATTTCAAAATCTTCCAGGGGTTGTATCTCATGCAGAGTTCTTACCTCTCCTTTTGGACTGTTTACAAGTGTCCTGTCAAGAGCACTCTCTAAAGGGGCATAATCACAAAAAGCTGATATGTAGTAGCTCTCTTTCAACAAACCATTATGTACAATATCTAACCAACCTATTGGCCGGGGTGTATCAAATCCGTTTTCAAGAAAGCGGAGAGCATACTCATAAGATCTTTGAGCTTTAGATTTACGTAAAGTTGTATAAATAAATCTATTTGCCGATGTAATCTTCTTAAAAGATTTAACTACCACTAATTCTCCCTTATGGTCAAATACCTTTATACTGTTCCGTCCTTCATGCAGGACACTTCCCGATCTATTAAACAACTGATGTATTTGCTCAATAAACTCCTTTAAATGAAGATACTCATCTTTTATTACAATTTTTTTGTACACACCAATTTTGCCATTACTTTATACCTGCTTTTCTATCTAAGTTTTTCCAAGGTAAGAGATAATTTTGGAAATATAAAAAATAATTAATACCATTATAGTTTGTAGTATTGAAGAGAACAATATTTATTTAAATCACATATTATAACCAGTGAATGACGATAGTCATCAAGATTTGAACGCTACCATAAATGAAATAAAAAAAGGTAGCGAAAAGAGTTTCAAAAAATTTTATGAAGATAATTCTCCTTCATTAAGATATTTTGCTACGAAATATCTTAATGACACTGATTTAATTAATGATATAATACAGGACGCCTTTGTTATTTTTTGGAAAAACAGAGCTAAAATCAAAGATTATAATTCGGCTAAATCTTACCTGTATAGTATTGTTAAAAATATGTCTTTAAATAGAATAAAACACGCTAAAGTCAAACAGAAATATATAGACAACATGCCGGAAGAGGATAATTCTAATTATCTGAATAATATCCTGGAAGCAGAGATACTCGACTTAATTTTGAAATTCTTCAATGAGTTGCCCCCGGCGTGTAAGAATGTATATAGGCTTAGCCTTAATGGTCTGTCTCATAAAGAGATTTCTGAAAAACTAAATATCTCTATCAACACTGTTAAGAAACATAAAAATAAAGCAAATCACTTTATTAAAGAAAGGATTGGTAAAATACTCGATATTTTACTGTTGATATCAATCTAAATCTACTTTCTCTCCTTTTTCCAGGATTATTTGTTACACCAAACATCACATTGGGTGTTATATTTATAAACGGTTATCAAATGGAATACTCTGACTTATCCAAAATAAAAAGGCTAATATTTCTGCACATAACAGATAATATTAGTAATGATGAGCTAAATGAACTAAATGAATGGCGCAATTTAGATAGTGCAAATGAAGAGTTATTTGTAAAAGTTACATCTCAACATTTCCTGAGAAAAAATATTAAACGGGCAATCAGAAGTAAAGAATTTGTTGAACTGGAATGGGAGAAAATAAAAATTAGGACCATAAAACAGAGCAGGCGTCGTATTCTACTTTTTACACGATACGCAGCAGCACTATTACTCATTTTAACAACCGCTCTTGGTATCCGTTTCTTTATAGAGAAGAACGAAGCTAAAGTACAGAAAGAGGAGTATCTCTCCACAATTACTCATCAAGGAACAAAAGCTATTCTGACCTTATCAAGCGGGGAGGTGGTTGAATTAAAACAAGAAGTTACAGATGCTGAGATCTTAGAAAAATGTAATTTTTTAGCCTTTGATGATGCTCCAGATCATTATAAAAGTGCTAAAAATAGTAGCGTTGAAGAAGAGATGAATAAACTTATCACAGAAAAAGCGCACGATTACAAACTCACTCTTTCTGACGGGTCTACTATTACCCTTAATGCAGAGTCTGAACTTATTTTTCCTGTAGTATTTAAAAACAGACGGGAAGTATTTCTAAAAGGACAAGCTTTTTTTGAAATCACAAAAGATGAAAGCAGGCCATTTATTGTAAATTTAGATGGAGCAAAAATTATAGTTACAGGGACATCTTTTTGTGTCACTGCCTATGAGGATGAAAATAAAAAGATCATTACACTTGTAGAAGGAGCAGTTAATATTTCAACTGACAAATTCTCTTACGATCTTAACCCCAATCAACAAGCTATCATTGATAATGAGATAAACAAACTTTGCATCAAAGATGTAGATAGCAAATTGTTTACTTCCTGGAAAGATGGAAGAATTGTCTTTGACAATGAGTCGCTTGAAGAGATTATGAGATATCTTAAACGAATCTATCCTGTAGAGATTATATTCAAAAACAGAGAGGTAATGGAGATACCTTTTTCAATGAATATTAATAAACATAATAGTTTTCTTGAGATAGTCACTCTATTGGAAAAATCAAATTATGTACAATTTGACTATCAAACAAATGAACATTATAGCACAATTATAATAAAGTAACTATTTAACCAAAAAACTTAACTAATGAGCAGAGATTTAAAAATTTATCGAAAAGTATCTATCTGGAAACTTTATCTCTTTCCTTTGATGGTACTGACATTCACCCTCCTCTCGCTTTGTTCTGCTACTATAATATTCGCTCAACAGCAGAGAGCTGATATTAACTTAAGAAATGTAAGCGTGAAACAGCTCATTGATGAAATCAAAGTTAAATATAATTATGATTTCGTTTATAGTGACATCGGCTTAGAAACTATTCCTAAGAAAGATGTTAATATTAAGCAGGCAACTGTTCAGGAAGTCTTAAACTCCTTCTTCAAAGCAACAAATTTAGAGTACGAGATTACAAACAGGACAATTGTTTTAAAAAGAATTACTAAATCTAATCCAATTGAGAAAATTTTAACCGGCAAGATTTTGGATGCCCAGGGAAATCCACTCCCGGGTGTTACAATCTTAATAAAAGAGAGCAATAAAGGCACAATCTCAGAGCCGGATGGTACTTTTCAACTAAAAGTCGCAGAAGACAGTCTAATCCTTGTTTTCAGTCACATTGGGATGAAAAGGGTTGAAAGAAAATGTTTTATAGGTGTTCCTGTAACTATAGTTATGGTTCAAGAGGAAACTCTTATTAAAGACCTGGTTTTTGTAGGCTACTTTACGGCGGACAGATCAACCTATACCGGTTCTGCCACTACAATCAAAAAGGATGAAATAGAGAAGATATCTGCAACAAATATCTTTTCTGTTATTCAAAGTATAGAACCCTCTTTTAGAATAATTGAAGATAATAGCCAGGGATCCAACCCCAATGCTTTACCGGATTTTGAGATAAGAGGAAAGTCGAGTATTGGTGAGTTAGAGAGTGAATATAGAACAAATCCCAATCAACCTCTTTTTATATTAGACGGCTTTGAAACTAATGTTGAAAAAGTGTTTGACCTGGATCCAAATCTGGTTGAAAGTATAACCATTCTGAAAGATGCTACTGCAACTGCTATTTATGGTTCCAGAGCTATGAATGGTATTGTGGTTATTGAGACAATTAAACCTACCAGAGGAAAATTGAAGTTAAGTTATAGTTTTAATGGACGGGTAGAGATTCCGGATTTAAGCTCTTATAATTTGTGTAACGCTTCGGAAAAGTTGGAAGTTGAAAAGTTGGCCGGACTATTTGAAGATTGGAGTGAAGAGGAGAATATAAAAAGAAGAAATGTTTTATCCGGTATAAATACAGATTGGATAGCCCAACCTCTAAATAAGGCAGCTTTCTCTCAACAGCACTCATTTAGGCTTTCCGGGGGTGATAATGTATTTCAATATGGGGCAAACTTAAATCTAAATCCTACGAGCGGAGTAATGATTAATTCTACAAGAAATAGGAATTCAGTTGATCTATTCTTAAACTATAGGAGTAAGGATTTCACTTTCAAATTACAATCTTCAAATGATTACATTATCTCAAACAATTCAGATTATGGGACATTCTCTAAATATACCCTTTTGAATCCTTATTATAGAATGCGAGATGATAATGGAGATTATACCTATGTCCTAGAATTTTTCAGAGCAGGTTTATTCATATCAGAATATATAACTAATCCATTGAGTAATACCCGATTCAAGAACATAGATCGAATGTCATATACCTCCTCACGCCAAGATGCAGAGATATCTTACACTTTTCTTAAAAATTTTAGATTGAGAGCATCCGGATCAGTTACCATTAAAAAGAGTGACACTCAGCTATTTAAGCCTGAGACTCATACAGATTTTTATGAAGAAGCTATTGCGTATAGAGTTGACCCTTCGGGTTCTTATTACTATGGGGGTGACAAGAGTTTTATTTATCAAGGAAATTTATCACTAAATCATAATTGGAGTTTTAAAAATGGACATCTAATATCTACTAATATAGCAGGAACAATCCTCTCTTCCAATATGTATCAGTTTGGTTTTGAAACTGTAGGGTTTACAAATGACGATTTGCATGATATCTCTTTTGCATCCGGTTATTCTAGTTCCAGAAAGGCTCAAGGCATTAATTCCATCAGCAGATCTGCCGGTCTCTTTTTAACATCCAATTACTCCTATCAAAATAGATACTTTACAGATATATCTTTTAGAACAGACGCCTCCTCCAAATTTGGAGCTAACAGGAGGTGGGCTCCGTTTTGGTCCATAGGTGCAGGATGGAACCTTCATAATGAAAAGTTTCTAAAGGGAGTTAAAGAGATTTCAAGGATTAAGCTAAGATTTTCATATGGTATTGTTGGTTCACAAAACTTTAACCCCTACCAATCTATACCCACTTATCAATACATGTATGATCAATATATGTATCGTTCATATGGGGCGCTTTTAAAGGCAATGGGAAATCCCGATCTTAAATGGCAGGCAGCAACTAAGTTAAATATTGGTCTCGAGAGTGCATTTTTTAATAATTGGATCTCTCTAAGATTT
>CAYZPF010000009.1:0-33380 GCA_964479995.1 uncultured Muribaculaceae bacterium
CCAGCTCGTCAAAATCATAATCATCCTCTGACTGGGCATAAAGAGAAAACGTACTCATCACAGAGACTACAGTAAAGAGTAGCAGATGAGTAATAATCCTATTATATCTTAGCATTTAATTGGGGATTGCCAAATTTTTATTATATAACTTGCCAGTGTTGATAAATATCTAGAAAGGGTTTATTGTAAGAGGTGTAAAAAAGACCGTCTCCCCATGCATTTGCGGGAACGCTTAAAGTAGCGCCTATCTTGAATAGGATAGTCCCTGTCCCCTGTCCAAGAGTTATATATTTAAGACCTCCTGAAACCCCCATAGTTACACTCATTGAAGCCTCTATATATAGCACCTGGCTACCTGCCACTACCGTTAGTTGAGGAGCGCCCCACCCTCCGGGTATCTCGGGATATCCGCTTGGTCCATACCCAATACTTGCCAAAGGTTGTGATTCTGCCCTTAAGGTATATATAAGTGTTATTGGCTGGGTTACGGTTTTATTAACCTGTAATACATAAGGCTTAATTGTACTCATACTTACGAAGCCGACGCCAGAATAGGAAGAGCTTAATGGCGACTGGGGATTGACTGTAATTTCACCCGGCCCACTTCCTGTCAAATAAAAATCACCGAAGTGCAGGTTTTGTATAACTCCTATAGTCTGATATCCGTCCTGAGACCAGGAACTTATACTATTACCAAATATAAGAGCAACTAATAAAATAGTATGAGTAACAATTTTTTTCATTTCAATTAAGCGTGAGAGTCGCCTCTGCCAGTTTATCAGGGGTTCTGTCTGACTGTGAAAGATACTCAAGTAAAAGTGAGCCTGAATGTAAATCAACATTTTTATCTCTATCCAGCAATACAGTAAATCTCCTGAGCGTATTGGGAGTGTACACTGCAATTCCGTTCACCGCACCTAAAGGTGTTTTAACACCAGAAGGCGATATATGAGTAACCCTTATGTCTCCATATGTGGACATATTACCGGTACGGTTAAAGGCAAAGCCAAGTAAATCAGTTGTATCATTTTGCTTAACCAGCTTCAAATCTGACAAGGTAACTTTAGTATTATTATCCCCCACCCTCAATATTACAGGAATTGTGATGCCAAATATGGGAATAAGCCTGATGCTTAAAGTTGTAGTATCTATATTAGCGTTTTCCATGCCTAACGCCCCCTCTTTTGGCACTGCCCTGAAATAGACATGCGACCTATATTCGCCCGCCTCTAATTTATCTCTGTTAATAACCTGCATTCTTACCGTCTGCGCCTCGCCCGGCGCCAAGGTTACACTCCTTGGAAAGAATCTTAAATTCTTATCAGCAAAATTCTGACCGGGATCGGGAGTTTCTATCTCTTCAAAAGCTCCATCCTCAGTCATTCTGTACTGTACAAAAGATACATTATATGTAGCGGTATCTCTACCGGTATTTGCCAAATTAAGCTCTGCAACTCTTCTATTGGCGTCAAAAACAACCCTTCTGGGGGTAATTAACAAATCACCCTGTGCTGTTAACGAGGTGTTTATCATCATTAAAAGCAAGAGCGCAGTAAGGTAAAAACTTGGTTTGTAGAACTTTAGTAGTTTTTTCATGATTGATAAAATGTAATTTTTATCAAATATAGTAAATTTTCATTAAACCTAATTATAGTTTACAGTAACTTGAAAAGTTCCTGTATAGCTTCCAGGAGGTTGATTCGCCCCCACAGATAGTGTTCCGCCAATTTTTAAAGTGGCTGTACCGCTTTGATTAAGTTTAGTTATATTATTTTTAGTAAGATCGTAGGTCATCTTTGGAGAGACACCGGGAGCAGATAGTTGTATAGTGGCAGGAAATACAAAAGTCAGGGATTGATTAGCCCCTCCTGAAATATTAAAAGAGGCGCTCTTTCTTATTGCACCTGATGTTAACAGTGTAACATTCGATGAAGTTACTACGTCTGTATCAGGATTAATAGTAACCGAACCAGAAGTAGCTGATGGTATTATACTGCCAAATTCAATATCGTTGTTTTTTGTGATTACCAGACTTGGAGCGGTTGGTTTCTTGATTATTCTTGCTGTGTATTCAGAGGTTGTCTGTCCGGCAACCTCTCCTCCACAAAAGAGAAACAGTGCTGTAATAAAAAGATAGATTGCCGGCTTTATTTCTTTCACTCTCTAAAAAATTACTTAGTAGTTTAGTTATAGGAGAAGATAATAATGTAGCTTCCACTATATTGACCCACCGGATTATCAGAGATTGTTCCGACTTTCAACGTGGCGCCTATATTCATAATAGCAGAGCCCTTAGTGAGTACAACTGTTCCCATTAGCGATATGCCTCCACCTATGGTCCAATCATAGACCTCCATCTGCTTTCCAGTAATTGAATTGGTTAAAACAACGGTTGACTGCGGCAGCAATATAGAAACAGGTGCATCAGGCTGACCAAAAAGCTGGAAACTGGCAGGATTAAAAATACCGCCGCTAAGTGAGACTGTCCCGTTTGACCTCCTCACGCCATCCGGAGTTATTATAATCTCACCGCCCTGCTCCTCAGGGGTAAACTTGCCAAAATTTAGCGAATGAACCTCTGACGCCTTTAACACATCCACCACCTCTGCAATGGCTGTAGCCTCCACCGATGACTGAGCATAGAGCCCGCCCGTTGTAAGGTTTATCACCGCCAATACTATTACCGTCAATCCAATCTTCCCACTTCTCATAACCCTCAAATTATCACTCATTTTGCAAATGTAGCCTTTTAAAAAGATACACTGCCTGCAGAGGCAGTGTATCCCAACTTTATAGCCTCTCTAAAAATTATTCAAAAGTAATGGTTATATCAAATGTACCTTCATAAACGCCAACAGGTTGAGCATCACCTAAAGTAAGTGTACCACCAACTTTAAATTTATCCTTGCTTGTTAAGCCAATTGCTCTGGGGTTAGCAATATTTATGACATTACCCGTCATATCATAAATTTCAATATCTGTAAGAGACATTGTGTTGGCACTATTTGCAATATCTGTTAAAGTAACTGCTGCTACGGGAACTCCAATAGTATAAGTTGAACTAGCCTCACCTTGAATATTTACAGTTGCAAGCTGTATAGTAGCATCAGATACAGTGGGAACATCTAAGGTGGAAGAGGTACGCTTGTCTATAGCACCATCCATTTCCAAAGTTACTGAGTAGCCTGTGGCTAAAGAGTAGAGCTTACCAAAGTCCATATCTGTTACGTCGCCTATCTGAGAGACAGCAATAACCTCTGCTTTAGAGGTGATCTCTTTTGTTTGAGCTGTTGCGATAGCTGTAACAGCTGTAAATGCCAAAGTAATTGCGAAAAATTTAAATACTTTCATGGTTATAATTATTTGTTAATTTAAATAGATTTATGTTAAAATTTCCCTCTGCCTTCCAATATACGTCATAAAGCGTGCCAAAGTGAAAAACAGTGGTTTTCAAAGCTCCGTTTTATTGATCTTTAGCGTATAGATCAATTGATTCATAGGTACTTATATTAATTGAGATTTTTATCATTTTTTTTCTTATTGAACCTTTCGCCCACCTTATCTTTACGCCGCGTGTAAAGTTTTTAACCAGTACTTTTTGACTCTACTGATAGGCAACCGTAACGGTAAAACTGCCCTGGTAACTACCCACAACCTGGTCGGCGCTCAAGGCCAGTTTACCCCCCACATAACCGTAATTATCATTTTCATTAGAAGATATAACAAAGCTCTCATCGCCGGCCTTGCTATGGTTTAGCTCTGCCGTCATTGTCTCTGTCCCTCCGTCACGCGTAAGGGTAACCCTATTCAATTGATTACTCCCACCCACATCTGCAATAGTGATGCTATATGTACTACCCACATTGCCCGATACTACAAAGCTTGCCCTGGAGACTGTATTCTCACCAACGGTAGATGTCCCTGTATAGGTTACGCCACCGGTCAATGCATCTATCTCTACAAAGCCCTGCTGGCCATCGGCACTCTTAACGATATTTCCAAAATTAAGATCGCTCTTTTGCTCAATCTTAATTGGCGATATCAAATTGACACTTGCAGTCGCACTCTCACTTGAAACGCTTTGTGCAAACGAAAAGTGGCATAGTATAATAAAGAGTAGTGTTACAATGAGGTATTTATATTTTCTCATACTATTGATCATCTACAAAACTATTTAATGAGATTATAAATTTATGGATAGCCTCTTACAAAAAACACTGCCGTAAATGGGGCAGTGTTTTTTATAGGATTTATTGCAAATGTTATTCGTATGCAACTATAACTTGAAACTCACCCGCATAAACACCCAATGCTTGGCTAGCAGCTATATTCAATGTACCACCTATTGAGATAACATTGTTAGCTGGGGTTGCATCAATAGTATTATTTGCCGCTGCCTTATCTTGTACTAAATCAACAACCATAGATGCACCACCATTATTAAGAGTAACCTTATTATCAGCACCTGAACCGTCCACCTTATCTTTAATGGTAATTGAGTACTTATAACCTGTTTCACCAGATACAGTAAATGTAGCCGGTTTTGGTACATCTGAACTCTGGTGCTGTATTACACCATTTCCATAAGTCATAGCACCTGCTGTAGTCATGGCAACTGTAGTAACACCTGCATCTGAAGCTAGCACTAAAGTACCAAAATCTAAACCTTGGTTATTAACAATAGCTAAAGGGGTGATAAGTTTTGCGCCTGCTGTAGCAGTTTCACTAGCTGTATTTTGTCCATAAGATACTGCTGTAAAGCCTAAGAAAAGTGCTGCGATTGTAAAAAATTTAATAATTTTCATTGTTCTGATTTTTTATATTTTTAATGTTCTTTTATCTCTTTTTTTTTGATTTTGCCCCGTTCGATTCATTAACTCATCATAAAACGTGCCAAAGTTAAAAATAGTGTTTTACACACTCTGAAATCTCCCCTTTTTTAACTTCTTATCACACTATATATCAATCATTTATTATTTTATATTAAATTTTTAATATTTTATTGAAAAGCCCAGGCAGATATTATGTGCAAGCCCTTTTCTTTACATCCATGTAAAACAATTGAAGCAGCTATTTCAAGCTTTTCTCTTCTCCCTCTGCGCTACAATTACCCCCATAACAACTACTAAAATTCCAAAAAGTTTTATTGTAGTTAAAGAATCCTGCCCGATAATATAGGCGACAAATGCCGATATTACAGGAACAAGAGCTGTGAAGATATTTGTACGGGCAATACCAAGCTCTTTTATTGCAGCTATAAATAGTGTAAAAGCGACAACCGAACAGAGTATTGCTAAAAAGAGGAGAGGCATAACTATATCAATGGTGAGGGAAGATAATTTAAATGTAGGATAGTCATAAATTAAAAAGAGCGGTAAAAAATAGATTGCCCCCAAAATATGTTGATAGGTAACTATGGTGTAGCTGTTGTATGTGGCGGTTAGGCGTTTAACTATGGTTGAGTAGCCTACCGCTGCAAAGACAGCCATAAAAAGCAGTAGTATCCCGCTATAATGAGAGGGGTTGACTCCTCCGTCGTAAAAGACCACCATTGCTATACCGGGAATTGTTACCGCTATTCCAAAAAAGTTAATAGTGGTAATCCTCTCCTTAAATAACATAAGCCCCACTACAGAGGCGAAAATGGGAATTGTAGAGATGATTATTGATCCAAGCGTGGGGGAGTTGGTAATTTGCAGGCCAAAGGTCTCTCCAATGAAATAGATAAAGGGCTCTAACAGCACCAATAAAAGAAACCAGACAAAATCTCTCTTTTGAATTCTCTGCAATCTCTTTCCGGCTATAGAGAGAACGGTAAGGATAACGGCAGCCAGCAACATTCTAAAGAAGATGAGTGTAAAGACAGGCAGCCCTTTCATTAAAAGGGTGTTGGTCCAGATAAAGGAGATGCCCCAAAAGATAACGGCAGTACAGATTGCCAGGTAGATAAGTACCTTTTTACTCTTCATGGTTAAAAAGAAGTTTTATTGGAGCCCTTTTTCCTGTTAACTCTCCGTTTGAAACAGTATGGAGACCATTGACAAAGGTGTGGATCACAGAAGAGTTGAAAATTTTCCCCTCAAAGGGCGACCATCCGCACAGATAGGCAGGTTTTGTGGTGCTTACGGCATCAATCTTATTTAGATTTACAATTGCTAAATCGGCATAGTATCCCTCTCTGATAAAGCCTCTTCTCTCAATCTTAAATAGATTGGCGGGAGAGTGTGACATTCTGTCAGCAATCTCTTCAAGGGTAAAGAGCCTCTCTTTATGTAGCTCCAACATAATTTGAAGAGAGTGTTGTATCAGAGGGAGTCCCGATGGGGCTTGAAGATAGGGATTCTCTTTTTCCTCTTTTGTGTGCGGAGCGTGGTCGGTTGCAACCACTTTAATCACTCCATCTTTAACAGCTTGAATAATAGCCTCTCTGTCATTTCTCTCCTTGATAGCGGGGTTACACTTCATCTTACTGCCAAGAGTGTCGTACATTGTGCTGTCTAAAAGCATGTAATGGACACAAACTTCACCTGTGATACTCTTTGTCTGGTTAGACAACTCTCTTAATATCTGCACCTCCTCTTTGGTGCTGATGTGAAGGATGTGCAGGCGGGAGTTGTATCTGAGAGCCAGCTCCACCGCCTTTTGTGTCGATTTAATGCAAGCCTCTCTATCTCTTATCTTTGGATGGCAAGAAAAAGGGATCTCTTTTTCTCCATATCTTTCTATTGCCTCTTTAAGGTTCTTGCGGATAATTGTCTCCTCTTCACAATGTGTGGCAATTAAGGTGGGCGAATGGGCAAAGATTTGCTCAAGGGAGTGTGGATTGTTCACCAACATATTGCCCGTAGAGGAGCCCATAAAGACTTTAACTCCACAACTCTCCCTTTTATTGAGAGCCTTTATCTCTTCTATGTTCTCGTTGGTGGCCCCCAAATAGAAGGAGTAATTGGCGTAGGAGTGGCGGGCTGCAATAGAGTTTTTATTTTCAAGAGCTGCAATGGTTGTGGCTGCCGGATTATTATTGGGCATATCCATATAGGAGGTTACACCGCCCAGTACAGCAGCGGCGCTTTCACTTTCAATTGTACCTTTGTGTGCGTTACCGGGCTCTCTGAAATGTACCTGATCGTCAATTACTCCAGGGAAGATGTGAGATCCTTCCACATCTATGATCTCTATATCTCCTATCTTTTTGAGAGGCGGCAATTCACCCTCTTTGTAAATGGCCTCTATTAAACCCTCTCTAATGATGATATCGCCTTTAAAAGAGAGTCCCTCATTGACGATGGTTCCATTGATTATGGCTGTTGCAACTCCCCTGTTTTTCATCTTTTCACAGCTTTAATTTTCCGGAACCTCATCTTTAAAACTCCCCAAAAAGCCTCTCCAAAGATACCGCTGCTCATCTTAGAGGTGCCCTCTTTCCTGTCAATGAAAATTATGGGAACTTCCTCTATTTTAAAACCGAGTTTATAGGTGTTATACTTCATCTCTATCTGGAAGCCGTAGCCTCTCATCTTAATGTTGTCAAGGTTAATTGTCTCCAGAACCCTTCTTTTGTAACATTTGAATCCTGCCGTAGTATCATAGATCTTCATACCCAAAACTGTCCTGACATATTTTGAGGCAAAATAGGACATTACAACTCTTCCAATTGGCCAGTTTACCACACTTATTCCTTTGCAGTACCTTGAACCTATGGCTAAATCGGCCCCATTAGCGCAAGCTGCATAAAGTCTTGGCAAATCTTTCGGGTTATGAGAAAAATCGGCATCCATCTCTATTATAAAATCGTACCCGTTCTCAAGCGACCATCTAAATCCTGCAATATAGGCAGAGCCGAGCCCCGATTTGTTCTTCCTCTCCAATATAAAGAGAGAGTCTCCTAACTCTTGCTGCAACCTTTTTACTATATCGGCAGTGCCGTCGGGAGAGTTGTCATCTACAACTAAAATATTGAATTTTTCTTCAAGCGACATTATGGCTCTGATAATCTTTTCAATATTCTCTTTTTCGTTATAGGTTGGAATAATTACGATTTTTTTACTCATTACTCTTTATATTATATATAATCTGCAAATCTAATTATTTTATCTCTTTGCAACAATTTAGGCGATTGAGTGTTTAGTTAAAGTTAACGGTTGGTTTATTATTTTTAACTATTTTGCATAATTTAAAATACCTTAGGAGATGAAGATTATCAATTGGAAAAACTTAGAGGTTAGTGAGACCCCGCACAAAGTGGATGTAAGAATGCTTTATAATCAAGAGAGTGCACAAGCTGTCCATATAAGGCTTGAGGCCGGAGAGGCGTTAAAACCGCATATAACGCCTGTAGATGTGTTCTTTTACATTCTTGAAGGTCGGGCAACCGTTCAAGTGGGCGATGAAAAGATTGAGGTGGAGCAAGACAATTTGGTAGAGAGTCCTAAAGATATAGTGCATTGTCTCTATAATAATAGTGATAAACCTACACGTATTTTGGTAGTTAAAGCGCCAAAACCGACAAAAGGGACCAGAATATTATAAATTTCGGGGCTCTAAACACCTCGTAAAGAGAGCTGAATCCTGCCTCGTTTAAGATCTACCTCCAGCACCTTTACCTTTACATGTTGCTGGAGCTTAACCACTTCTGAGGGGTTAGATATGAATCTATCTGAAATTTGAGAGATGTGAACTAATCCGTCCTCTTTGATGCCAATATCAACAAAGGCTCCAAAGTTGGTTATGTTTGTAACTATACCGGGAAGGATCATGCCCGGTTTAAGATCTTCTATTGTATGTACATCGGGGGAAAATTCCATAACCTTAGCTACTCTTCTGGGGTCTCTGCCCGGTTTTGAGAGCTCCTCCATAATATCGCTGAGCGTAGGCATACCTACTTCTGTATTTACATACCTCTTTAGCTCTATCTTTTCTCTGTAGGAGTCGTTTGATATTATCTCCTGAATCGTTTTACCTACATCCCCTGCCATTCTCTCTACCAACTCATATCTTTCGGGGTGGACAGCCGTATTGTCAAGGGGGTTCCTGGCATCGGGTATCCTTAAGAAGCCGGCGCTCTGTTCAAATGCTTTAGTTCCTAAACGCTTAACTTTGAGCAACTCTTTTCTCGATTTAAAAGGACCATTTTCAGTTCTGTAATCTACAATGTTTTGGGCAATGGCAGGTCCAATTCCCGACACATAACCAAGCAGATGCTTACTGGCTGTATTCAAGTTCACGCCCACTTTATTTACGCAGCTTATTACGGTATTATCCAAGGTTTCTTTGAGTAGGTTTGGTTCAATATCGTGCTGATATTGCCCGATTCCCAAAGATTTTGGGTCAATTTTGACCAGTTCTGCCAGAGGATCCATTACTCTTCTGCCAATTGAGACGGCTCCGCGGACAGTTACGTCATAATCGGGGAACTCCTCTCTTGCAACTGGGGAGGCAGAGTAGATGGAGGCGCCATCTTCGCTAACCGAATAGACCTGAATATCCGGAGGTAAAGCAATCTTTTTAATAAAGGTTTCGGTATCTCTGCCGGCGGTGCCATCTCCAATGGCTATCACTTCAATTTTATAGGATTGCACAAGATTTGAGATTTTTTTTATTGCCTGTATCCTCTCATTCTGAGGAGGGTGAGGATAAATTGTGTCGTTATGCAGCAACTCTCCTTGTGCGCCTAAGCAGACCACTTTACATCCGGTTCTGAAACCGGGGTCTATTGCCATGACTCTTTTTTGCCCTACCGGAGGGGCTAATAAGAGAGCGGTGAGATTCTCGCCGAATACCTTAACCGACTCCAAATCTGCCCTCTCTTTGATGATTTTCAGCACCTCGTTCTCAATAGAGGGGTGCAGCAATCTTTTATAGGAAGCTGTAATGGCAAGCTCTACCTGCTCTTTGCAGCTTTGAGAGGCTTTTTTGTTCTCTCCGTAAACCTCTCTTCTAATAGCCCTTACAGAGTAATCACTTTCAACCTCAAGTTTTACGCTAAGATGCTTTTCTGCTGCACCTCTTAAAATAGCCAACACTCTGTGTGAGGGGATATTGGAGACATTTCCGCTAAATTCAAAATAATTTCTGAACTTGCTGGCCTCCTCCTCTTCTGTGGCCAGTCCCTTTTGTTGAAGAGAAACAATCTTTGCATATTTTGTATATTGATTTCTGAGGGACTCCCTGATTGGCATAGATTCGCTGATTGACTCTGCAATTATATCTCTGGCCCCCTGTAACGCAGCATCTACAGATTCTACTCCCTCTTTAAGGTATTTTTTGGCCTCTTCAATGCAGTTTTGCAGAGTGAGAGTTTTAATGGTATCGGCTAAGGGCTCAAGTCCAAGCTCTTTAGCGATGCTTGCCTTTGTTCTTCTTTTAGGTCTGTACGGGAGGTATATATCTTCAAGCCTGTTGGGGTCAATAGATTCTTCTATGCTTTTTTTCAGTTCCGGAGTTAGTTTCCCTTGCTCTTCAATGCTTTTAAGGATGGTAGCCTTACGTTTATCCAGCTCCTCAAAACGATTGTAATAGAACTTAATCTCTGTAATCTGAGTCTCATCCAACCCTCCTGTACGCTCTTTTCTGTACCGGGAGATAAAGGGTATTGTAGAGCCCTCGTCAAACATCTCTACACAGTGCTCAACCTGCCACTCCTGCACAGAGAGCATCTCGCATATATAGTTTAAATAGATTTTATTCATCATAGTTTGTTTAAATGTTTACTCGTGTGAAACCTGTTGTAAAAGCTCTCTGTATGCCGAAAATATCTTGGATTTGGAGACAAAGCCCAGATAATGTCCCTCGCAGTCGGTTACGGGTAGATTCCACGCTCCGCTATTTTCAAATTTTGTCATTACTCTCTCCATTTTATCACTTTTGTTTACAACTGCAGGGGGTGTTTTTACAAACCCCCTGACAGGTAACTCATCATATAATTCTCTGTTAAACATCACCTCCCTTATATCGTCCAAATAGATTATTCCCGAAAGGGTGCCGTTGTCGTCTATAACAGGAAATATGTTTCTCCGGGAGTTTGCTACGGCAGCTACCAGTGTTGCAAGTTTGGAGTCAAGATGAATTGTTATGAAATCTTTTTCTATAAGGTCAGAGGTCTTTAGAAGCGTAAGTACGGTTTTATCGCTGTCATGAGATAGCAGTTCGCCGTCGAGGGCTATACGTTTGGTGTAGATAGAGTATTTTTCAAAAGAGCGGATGGTTATGAAAGAGACGGCAGAGGTGATTATTAATGGCATAAAGAGAATATATCCCCCCGTTATTTCGGCAATTAAAAATATAGCCGTAAGAGGCGCCTGCATCACTCCGGCCATTAAACCGGCCATGCCTACCAAAGCGTAATTGGCCTCAGGAATTTGCTGTATCCCAACCAGGTTGATAAAACGTGCAAAGACAAAGCCAGTTACTCCTCCCACAAAGAGGGTAGGGCCAAAAGTCCCTCCTACCCCTCCACCGCCATTCGTGAAGGACATTGCCAGGACTTTAAAGAATATGACTGCAAAGAAGAAGATAAGCACGAACCATTTATCATTAAGTAAAGCGCCAAAAATATTCGGGCCGATTGCCTTAGAGGCATCGCCGTTTAGCAGTGCAGTGAGAGACTCATATCCCTCCCCGTAAAGCGGAGGAAAGATGAAAATCAAAAGACCTAAAGAGATAGCACTTATAATCCACCTTTTATAGGGGTTCACCACACTCTTTAACCTCTCTTCAACCTTTAGGGTTGTTCTTGTAAAGTAGAGAGAGATGAATCCGCATACAATACCCAAAAGAATGTATAGAGGTATATTTGCAAAGTTAAAGCTTTGAATACTATTGGAGAAGACTACTGCTTTGCCGAAAAAGACAAATGAGACCGTTGCAGCCGTTACGGCACTTATCAGCAGAGGGAGTACAGAGGTTACAGAGATGCTGAAAAGCAATATCTCTAAAGTAAAAAGGATGCCTGCAAGGGGAGCCTTAAAAATTCCTGCTATGGCTCCGGCTGCTCCGCATCCCAGCAGTATTGACACGTGCTTGTAAGAGAGCCCCATAGCTCTGCCAAGATTGGAGCCTATAGCCGCCCCTGTATATACAATTGGCGCCTCGGCACCAACCGACCCTCCAAAACCAATGGTTACCGAACTTGTAGCTACCGACGACCAGGTGTTATGTGCCTTTATTCTGGATTCGTTTTTGGAAAGCGCCTGTAACACTTTGGTAACTCCGTGTCCAATATTATCTTTAATCACATACTTTACAAAAAGTAATACTATCAACATTCCCACACCCGGGTATATCAAATAGAGATAACTCTCTGCTGATGTGTCGAACCATCCCTTGAGAACCCAGGCAAAGAAATGGATAAGATTCTTTAGAATCACAGCAGACAGGCCGCTTAACAGACCGGTAATAAAGGCCAGTACAAGAAGCATCTGACTCTCCGGCAACCCTAAGATTAAACCTGAGATCTTTTTAACTAATCTTATCATTCACTTTTAAATGTAAAAGACTAAGATATAAAAAAAGCCGAACTTGTGTCCAGCTTTATATCTAAAATTGAAAAATAATCTATTCATCGGAGTCTTCAACCTCCTCTCCAAAATTTGAACTTGAATCATCATCCGGAAGTTCATCAGGATCTCCGCTCTCCTCATCGTCGCCTCCTCCTCCAAAAAGACCTCTCTCAAGATCTTCGTAATCATCTATCTTAACATCTACCTTTACAAGGTAGATAGCGTCCGGAACCTCCAGCGATATGGCATAGAAAAAAGAGCCGTCGGGCTTGTCTATCTTAAACACCTCTCCCATATAATCGGTATAACCTCTGGGATATTTCTCTTTAAATGCGGCAAGAAGTTCGGGGCTTAAATTTGCGTAGCTTACCACAGCTCTCTTCTTAGATTGTCTCGACACAGGGGGTGCATCAGTCTCCTTGGATTTGCTAATCTTTTTCTCCATTTTTAAATTTCTTACATACGAATTGGGATGCAATTATAATGTAATTTTTTTTAAAATCTATCTCTTTTTATTGAAATTATTAAAAAAGTATGATTTCTGCTTTTTTTTGTTTCCCGGTAACTTTTCGACAAAGATTCTTTTCATGCTAATGGGGTCTGTCCCTGTATAGTAAGCAGCAGATGACCGGGTCATGGGCGTAGGTGTAAAATCCTGTACCTGTTCAAGGCTCATCTCTTTTATTACAGGGTTTAAAGAGAGTCTTTTCATATCCTCCAGCGTGCATCCCGGGTGAGAAGAGATAAAATAGGGAACCAGTTGATACCTTTTACCCACTTCCCGGTTGATCTTTTCAAACTCCTCTCTCAAAAAGAGAAAAAGATTAAAAGAGGGCTTCCCCATTGCTTTAAGTACCTTATCTTCTGTATGTTCAGGGGCAACTTTAAGCCTGCCCGACGTGTGGTTGAGAACCAGCTCTTTTAAATACTCTTTACCATATTTGTCAAAATATCCCTTCTCATTTAAGAAAAGGTCATACCTTATTCCACTCGCAACAAAACTCTTTTTAACCCCTTTTATTTTTGATACTGCATTATATAATTCAAGTAACTGTTTGTGGGAATGGTCCAGATTTTTACAAATTGAAGGGAAAATACAGCTCTCTCTTTTGCATTTACGGCAAATATTGAGATTTATACCCTTCATCATATACATATTTGCCGTTGGCCCGCCCAAATCGGAGAGATAACCTTTAAACTCCTCTTCACAAACAATCTTCTCTATCTCTTCTGTAATAGATCTTAATGATCTGGAGTGGACAAATTTACCCTGATGTGCAGATATGGTGCAAAATGCACACCCCCCAAAGCAACCTCTATGTGTGGTTACAGAGAACTTAATCATTTCGTAGGCGGGAATATGTTTATCCCCGTATCTGAAATGGGGTTTTCTTGTATAAGGAAGATCATAGCAGGCATCTATCCCGCCATCTTCGGGAACCTCATAAGGTGGATTTACATGTACATTTATCTCATTATACGGCTCTACAAGATGTGCAGGGTGGTATGAATTAGACTCTCTTTCTATAATTTTAAAATTATTAAGAAATGCCGTTTTATCCTTTTGAGAATCTTCAAATGAGTTGAGAATTATCTTATTGACATTTTCACTCTCAATATTTTCTGAGAGGTATGCAGTTTGAGGAACCTGCCTCAGGTCCTTTACGGTGCCTCCTCCTTCAAGTATTAAAGCGATATCTCTGACGGCTCTCTCCCCCATCCCGTAAACCAGCAAATCTGCTCCCGAATCTATCAGAACAGAGGGTAAAAGCTTGTCTTGCCAGTAGTCGTAATGAGCCAGTCTCCTTTGAGAGGCTTCAATGCCTCCAATAATAACCGGCACATCGGGATAGAGCGCCTTTAGAATTTTAGAGTAAACAGATACTGCATAATCGGGGCGTTGTCCTGCCCTGCCCTCCGGTGTGTATGCATCGTTGCTTCTGAGCCTTTTTGCGGCCGTATAGTGGTTGACCATTGAGTCCATTACCCCGGAGTTAACCCCAAAGAAGAGCCTCGGCTTACCCAACTTCTTAAAGTCTCTTAAATCATCTCTCCAGTTGGGTTGAGGCACTATGGCTACCCTGTACCCCAAAGACTCCAGGTAACGGCCTATAACAGAAGTGCCGAATGAGGGGTGATCAATATAGGCATCTCCGGTAAAGAGAATTATATCTATATAGTCCCAGCCCAGTCTCTCTACCTCTTTTTTTGATGTTGGTAAAAAACTTCTCAAACTTTGAGTCAATTACATTCGCTCCGGAAGCTCTATTCCTAAGATAGCAGCAGCACGTGTGAGGATTCCCGATATTACATCAATCAGCATCAGCCTTTGTGCAATAAGCTCTTTATCACTCTCTCTCAATATTGAAATCTCGTGGTAGTACTGGTTAAACTCTTTTGCCAGCTCATAGGCATAATTGGCTATAAGAGCGGGAGAGAGTTCGTCTCCGGCCTCTTTTATCTTATCAGGAAATATATTTAATCTTTTGATAATTTCAATCTCTTTCTCGTTCAGATTAGCTCCCGTTATACTTTTCTCTATGCTTTGTTCAGATGCTTTTCTTAGTATAGATCTTATTCTGGCGTGGGTATATTGGATAAAAGGCCCTGTATTTCCGTTAAAATCAATGGACTCTTTAGGGTCAAAAAGCATCTTTTTCTTAGGATCTACTTTAATTATAAAATATTTGAGAGCTCCCAATGCAAGCATGTTAAATAGCTGCTCCTGCTCATTCTGAGACATATTCTCCAGTTTCCCCAATTCAAGCGAAGTCTCTTTTGCAGTATTAATCATGGCATCCATAAGGTCATCGGCATCTACCACTGTCCCTTCCCTCGATTTCATCTTGCCTTCGGGCAATTCTACCATCCCGTATGAAAGGTGGTAGATTGTGTCATACCACGAATAACCCAGCCTCTTTAACAGGAGTTTTAAAACCTGAAAATGGTAATTTTGTTCATTCCCTACAACATAGACATGTTTATCGAATCTGAACTCTTCAAATCTCTGTTGGGCAGTCCCCAAATCCTGTGTTATATAAACGGATGTTCCGTCTGCTCTTAAAAGTAACTTCTCATCCAGTCCCTCCTGAGAGAGATCGCACCAGACAGATCCATCCTCTTTTTTAAAGAAAACAGCTCTCTTTAGTCCCTCACTAACTAATTGTTTACCAAGTAAATAGGTATCAGATTCATAATATGTTTTATCAAAAGAGATACCCAACCTTTTGTAGGTGATATCGAAACCGTCATAGACCCAGCTATTCATAGTCCTCCATAACTCCACGGTCTCTTTGTCTCCACTTTCCCATTTAACAAGCATCTCTTGAGCCTCCTTGAGAACCGGGGCGTTTTTTTCGGCTTCGCTCTCCTCTACTCCGCTCTTTTTTAGCTCTTCAATCTCCTGTTTAAGAATATTATTAAACTCAACGTAATATTTTCCAACCAGGTGGTCTCCCTTTATTCCGGTATTGGCAGGAGTTTCGCCAAGCTTACTTTTTTTCCATGCAAGCATAGATTTACATATATGTATCCCCCTGTCATTCACCAGATTGACCTTTATAACACGATGGCCGTTAGCTTCAAGCAAACGTGATACGGAGCTGCCTAACAGATTGTTCCTGATGTGTCCTAAATGTAAAGGTTTGTTAGTATTAGGAGAGGAGAACTCAACCATCACGGTTCTGCCGCTCTGTTTATGTTCTCCCCATGTTTGTGTTGTTGAGATTTTTTCAAAAACTTTTAGCCAGTATTGTCCCGAGAATTTAAGATTTAAAAATCCCTTAATAACATTATAACTCTCAATCTCTTTGGAGTACTCCAGTATGTAAGCGCCAATCTCCTCTCCCGTTTGCTCGGGGGATTTCCTGGAAATCTTAAGGAAAGGGAACATAACCGCCGTAATGTCTCCGTCAAACTCTCTCCTGGTAGCTTGTGTCTGGATTGAACTCTGCGGCACATCTGCACCATATAGTGCGTGAATAGCCCCCTTTACCTTCTCAATAATTAGTTGTTCGGGACTCATATTTTCTTTAAAGTCTTATTCATTAAGGCCTCTGTTCTTAAGAAGCGCCTCTATCCCCGGCTCTTTTCCTCTAAAATTAACATAGAGCGTCATGGCTTCATCCTGGCCGGCTCTTGCCAACACCTCTTTTCTAAACTTTGCAGCTACCTCTTTATTGAAAATATCACCTGTTTCTACAAAGGCCTGGTATGCATCACTATCCAGTACTTCTGCCCAAATATAAGAGTAGTATCCTGCTGTATATCCTCCGCCAAAAGTGTGGTTAAAATAGGCGCTCCTGTATCTTGGAGGAATTTGATCTATAAGGCCTCTGTCAGTTAACACTTTTGATTCAAATTCGCATATATCCAGATTTGCAGGAATCTCTTTAAGAATATGGTAGTCCATATCTAAGAAAGATGCTGCAAGATATTCAGTTGTCGCAAATCCCTGGCCGTATTTGCCTGCACTCTCCATCTTGTCAATAAGCTCCTGAGGTATAGGTTCGCCGGTCTCATAATGTTTGGCATATACCTTCATAACCTGAGGTTCAAACGCCCAATGTTCCATAATTTGTGACGGCAGCTCTACAAAGTCTCTGGTTAGGCCTCCTACTCCGTAATATCGTACATCTTTCAGGAGGCTTGCCAAAGCGTGGCCAAATTCGTGGAAATAGGTCTCAACTTCATCCAGGCTGAGTAGAGCAGGTTTATCTCCAACAGGTCTGGTGAAATTTCCCACTATGGTTACAAGGGGTGCAATTTTCTCTCCGTTCAGATATACCTGTGAGCGGAAACCAGTGCACCATGCACCGCCTCTTTTTGCTCCGGGACGTGCAAACATATCTGTAAAGAGAACTCCCAAATGTGTGCCGTCTTCATCTTTACATTCAAATGCGTATGCCTCCGGATGAGGTAACGGCACATTCTCTATTTGATTAAATGTTATACCGTATAGCTTGTTAGCTACATAGAAGATTCCCTCTCTTACATTTTCCAGCTTGAAATAGGGGCGGAGCTCGTCATCGGTTAAATTAAATTTGCTGGCCATGGCCTTTTCAAAGTAGAATCTCCAGTCACAGGCTTCAACTTTATCTATCTTATCTCCGTTTTCCTTAACAATGGTGTACATATCTGCCAGCTCTCTTTTAGCTGCTTTTAAGGCAGGTTTCCATAGCTGGTTCAATAGGTTATAGACTGCTGCAGGCGTTTTAGCCATTCTCTCTTCAAGTTGGTAATCTGCAAAATTGTTATACCCAAGGATCTGGGCTCTTTTCAACCTTAGTGTTATCAGCTTTTCTATGACCGGTTTGTTGTCATATTCGTTATTGTTATTACATCTGTTAAGGTATGCGTTAAGAATCTCTTTTCTAAGTTCCCTCTTCTCTGATTGCTGTAAAAAGGGTATTATGCTTGGATTATCGAGACCAAATACCCATTTACCCTTTGTTGCGGGATCTTTCTCTCCTGTCTTAAGAGCGGCTGCTCTCAGAGAGGGGGAGATGCCGGCCAGATTCTCTTCATTATCTATGATAAGCTTATAACTGCCGGTCTCGGTTAAAAGATTCTGGCCAAATGCCAGTTGGAGATCAGAAATCTGGGCGTTGATATTTTTCAGTTCGGTTTTTTTATCCTCTGACAACTCGGCTCCGTTTCTCACAAAGCCTTTATATATCTCTGTAAGCAGCCTCATCTGCTCTTCATCAAGATTTAGTGTCTCTCTTTTGTCGTGGAGAGCCTTGATGCGGAGGAATAGATCGCCGTTAAGGCTAATCTCGTTATAGTGCTTACTTGTTAAGGGAGAGAGCTCTTTCGCCAGTGCTAAGACTTCTGGCGTAGCATCTACAGAGTTCAGACTTGAAAAGACGGGTGTTATTTTTTTTAGCAATGCGCCTGCGTTATCGTATGCCACTACCGTATTTTCAAATGTTGGCTCTTCTGTATTGGAAATTATTGCGTCAATCTCGGCCTTATGCTCTTCCATAGCCTGTAGGTAGGCGGGCATGTAGTGCTCAAGTTTAATTTTTTCAAAAGGAGGGATGTTAAATGGGGTGTTCCATTCTGACAATAAAGGGTTTTCCATGCTTTTCTGTTGAGTACAAGAAAAAAATAATCCGGCTGCAATGGCCATGAGTAAAAATTTTTTCATATGTCTATTTGGTTTTAAGTATTTATTCTCTCCTGTTGCTAACCAAGATAGGATTTAAGCAGTTTACTTCTGGCGCTGTGGCGGAGCCTCCTTATGGCCTTCTCTTTGATTTGCCTTACCCGCTCTCTTGTAAGGCCAAAATGTTCTCCAATCTCCTCCAGGGTCATCTCACCGGTTCCGATACCAAAGAAGTATTTAACAATGTCACGTTCTCTCTCTGTAAGCGTTGAGAGGGCTCTCTCAATCTCTTTGTTAAGGGATTCATGTACAAGTCCCCTGTCGGCATTAGGCGAGTCGCTGTTTACCAGCACATCCAGAAGGTTATTATCTTCGCCGTCCACAAATGGCGCATCAACAGAGACGTGTCTGCCTGAAACTCTTAAAGTATCGGCAATCTTCTCTTTGGGGATATCCAGAATTTCCGAAAGCTCTTCAGGTGATGGCATCCTCTCATTCTCCTGCTCAAATTTGGAAAGAGCTTTGTTGATTTTGTTGAGAGATCCAACCTGATTCAATGGAAGCCTCACAATCCTTGACTGCTCTGCCAGAGCCTGAAGAATTGATTGTCTAATCCACCAGACGGCGTAGGAGATAAATTTAAAACCTCTTGTTTCGTCAAATTTTTCTGCCGCTTTAATAAGCCCTAAATTTCCCTCATTTATTAAATCAGGGAGGCTTAGGCCTTGGTTTTGGTACTGTTTTGCCACAGATACTACGAAACGGAGGTTGGCTCTGGTTAATTTTTCCAGAGCCTCCTGGTCTCCTTTTCTTATCCTTTGCGCCAGCTCCACTTCATCTTCAACCGTTATAAGCTCTTCTCTACCAATCTCCTGAAGATATTTGTCCAGCGACGCACTCTCTCTGTTGGTAATTGATTTTGTAATCTTAAGTTGTCTCATCCACAAAATAGGTAATAGTCCACAAAAATAATAAAATTATAAGGAAAGAACAAAAAATCAAAGCCCCATAGCATAGTATGCGATCTTACCATCGGGATAGATCCCCTCAATCAGTAAAGATCTTTTACTCCTTTGAATGATAATGTTTAAATCCTGAATACTCTTAATTGGCATTTGGTTAACATAAGTAATTATAAATCCACGAGATATGCCGGTATCTTTAAATTTACCCTCTCCAATAAAGGTGAGCTCCACTCCAAATTTTATGCCGAGTTTATTTAACACCTCTTTTGAGGGCTCTTTTAACTCTGCGCCCCATAGTTTGGTTGCTCCGGAATTATCTCTCTCTATTTTGGCTAATTGCTCGTCTCGCCCCTCAAGAAGAACAGAAATCTCTCTCTCTTTTTTATCTCTGATTATAACTACCGAAATCTTATCTTTAGGTCTGTATTTTGATATCTGCTCCTGAACTGCCGGAGATGAGTTTACTTCAATTCCGTTGACCGAGATCAGCACATCTGACCCTTTTATCCCGGCCTTCTCTGCGGCTCCTCCTTTAAGTACTTCGGCTATATAAACACCTTTTGTATCTGCTAATCCCTGCTCCTTAGCCAATCCTCCTGTTACCTCTTGCATGGAGATTCCAAGCAATGCTCTCTGTACAGTTCCAAACTTCATCATATCCTCAACAACTTTCTTTACAATAGTCGTGGGAACAGCGAATGAATAGCCTGTATAAGCTCCTGTTTTTGAAGCAATGGCGGTGTTTATCCCAATAAGTTCTCCGTATGTGTTAACCAGCGCTCCGCCACTGTTGCCGGCGTTAACGGCAGCATCTGTCTGAATAAATGCCTCAATTTTGAACTCTCCGTCCATTGAGGGCATGCTCCTTGCCCTTGCACTTACAATACCGGCTGTTATTGTCGAACGTAAATTGTATGGATTGCCTATTGCAAGCACCCACTCTCCAAGTCTTAGTGCATCGGAATCGCCAAATGTAATATACGGTAAATCCTGAGCGTCAATCTTCAATAGAGCAATATCTGTAACCGGATCACAGCCAATGAGCTTAGCTTTAAATGACTGCTTGTTCTCCAGGGTGACCTCAATCTCATTTGCATTCTCTATAACATGGTTATTGGTAACAATATATCCGTCAGATGAGATAATTACGCCCGATCCGGCTCCTTCTATCTCTCTTGGGACAAACTGTTGTCCATATCCGAAAAAGAAATCAAACAATGAATATGGTTGAGCGCTGCCTTTGACAGTTACTTTTACATGGACAACCGTTTTTACAGCTCTCTCTGCGGCATAGGTAAAGTCGGGAAAATTTTGATCAACCAGGTTGGTTTTGTGTAAAATTGAGCTTTCCTGAGGGTAAACATAAGTTGACGGACTCTTTTTGTTGATGCTGACTACTGCAAAAGAGGTTAAACTACTGATTAAAACTGTTAGTAATAAATAGATAATTAAATTTCTCTTCATAATCATATGTTTTTTTTTAAAAGAAATCAAATTATATGCCATAACGTATTTTTTTTATCTTTGTAAAAAATATATTTGGTTATGAAGTTTGTCGTGTCAAGTTCCGAGCTGCTGGCTCGTCTTTTATCGGTATCAAGAGTGATCTCTTCAAAAAACACAATTCCTGCATTAGATAATTTTCTTTTCGTGTTGAAAGATGGTGAGCTGCAAATAACTGCATCTGACCTGGAAACAAGTCTTAAAACAAATATGAGAATTGAAAATACAGAGGAGGGGGGGGAGTTGACAATACCAGCCAAATTACTGGTTGACTCATTAAGGGAGCAACCCGATATACCTCTTGAATTTAAAACAGATCCACAGATGGTCTCCATTGAGATCTCCTGGACAAACGGCAGCTCAACGCTTCCCTGTATGAGCGCCGATGATTATCCTGCATTAGCCTCTATCTCAGAAGAGAACACACAGGTTACAATTAATTCTCATACTTTGCTTGAGGGTATTAACAGGACGCTCTATGCTACTGCAGAGGAGGAGCTCCGCCCTGTAATGAACGGAATCTTCTTTGATATTGATACCGACTCAACCACATTGGTAGCTTCAGATGCGCACAAACTGGTGTGTTTTACAAGGTATGACATTAAGTCAGATGTAAAATCATCATTCATTTTGCCAAAAAAACCCTCTTCGATATTAAAAAATCTTCTTTCAAAAGTTGGTGAAAATGTAAAGATTGTTTTTGACGGGAAAAATGCACATTTTGAATTTGAGTCGTTTGTATTGGTTTGCCGGCTTGTAGAGGGTAATTATCCTGCATACAGGTCTGTCATCCCTAAGAATAACACCAATAAACTTATAATTAACCGCCAGGATTTTCTTAACAGTACAAGAAGAGTATCGGTTTGCTCCAATCAGGCCAGTAGTCAGGTTAAGCTTAATCTTTCTCTAAATCAACTTGTTATATCGGCTCAGGACCTCGATTTTTCAATATCTGCATACGAGCGGCTCTCCTGCCAGTATGAAGGAGACCCAATGGAGATTGGATTCAAATCTACTTTCCTTATTGATATCCTGACAAATCTGCCCTACAACGACATCTCTCTTGAACTGTCAGATCCTTCCAGGGCGGCTCTTATACTACCTTCGGAGCAGCAAAGTGACAGCGTAGAGGATATTCTCGCCTTAATTATGCCGATGATGGTAAGCGCTTAAAATATAACTGATAATAATGAAGCTCAATTTAAAGAATCCGATAATCTTTTTTGATATCGAGAGTACCGGTCTTGATGTTGCCAATGACAGAATAGTAGAGATTAGCGTCCTTAAAGTGTTAACAAACGGAGATCAGGAGATAAAGACCAGAAGGGTCAATCCGGAAATCCCAATATCTGAAGAGGCGCAAAAGATACACGGTATCAAAAATGAAGATGTAGCAAATGAACCTACCTTTAAAGAGATAGCTAAAAGCTTGGCAAACTGGATGTCGGGTTGTGATTTTGCCGGTTATAATCTTATTAAGTTTGATATTCCCATGCTGGCCGAAGAGTTCTTAAGAGCTGGGGTTGATTTTGATTTTCGTAAAAGAAAGATCATTGATGTTCAAAATATTTTCCATAAGATGGAGCAGCGTACTCTAAGCGCCGCTTATAAGTTCTACTGCAATAAAGAACTTACTTTAGCGCACACTGCAGAGGCCGATACCATTGCTACCTTTGAGATACTTGAAGCTCAACTGGATAGATATAAGGATACATTAGAAAATGACATTAAATCTCTTGCCGGTTTCTCTTCAAAAACCCGGAATCTTGATTATGCCGGCAGGATCGTTTTGGATGAGAAAGATACTCCTGTAATCAACTTTGGAAAACACAAAGGGAAAAGCGTTGAGGAGGTCTTTAGGACAGATACCGGTTATTACTCATGGATTATGAACAATGAATTCACTCTCGACACAAAAAGGGTATTAACCGAACTTAAGTTTAAGTTTGACGGTCAGAATCTTAAATAGATTTAGCATATTTAGCCGCCTCTCTACCCGCCAATGCGCCTGTCGAAAAGGCTATTTGAAGATTATATCCTCCTGTATCACCGTCCAGGTCTAAAAGTTCACCAGCAATATAAAGGTTCCCAACAACTTTTGATTTCATACTTTTATGGAATATTTCATTCATAGAGACGCCGCCGGCAGTAACTACCGCTCTCTCGTATGAAGTATATGACACTATCTCCATTCTCCACTCTTTAAGTGATTTTATCAATCTATCAATGTCGCCTTTAGATCCTGCATACGTCATGAAATGGGGTATTAACTGCATTGGCAGGAGTGAACGTAATAATCCGTTTAGAGATTTGGATTGAGGCGAATTGAGCTCTCTCTCTATTCTCTTTTTTAACTGCTCTTCTGAGAGGGCGGGCTTGAGATCAAGGATCAAAAAACATCTGCTGCCCGAAATAAGAGCCTTAACTGCGCGCCTGCTCAATTTCAAACCGATAGGTCCCTCTATGCCGTTATTTGTAAAGTCAAGGTCACCCATTTCCGTTTTTACGGTATCGTTGTCAACAACCAATGAAAGTTGTACATTCTTCAATTTTAGCCCATCAAGATTTTGTGAATAATCCATAGGCATTAAAGCTGTGAGAGACGGGAAACAGGGCGTTACGGTATGGCCGCACTCCTGAGCCAGGAGGTAACCGTCTCCATCCGAACCGGTTGAAGGGTAAGAGAGACCGCCTGTAGCAAGGATTACCGCCTTTGCATGAAAGACTCTTTTATAGTAAATTCCGGTGCTATTCTTAGAAGAGGTTTCCACGCCGGTTATAATTCCATCTTGAAGTGTGAGAGAGGTTACTCTGGTATTGAGTATAACCTTAACTCCCATTCTCTCTATCTCCTCTGCCAATGCTCCTACCACATCGGATGCCACTCCGGATTGAGGGAAAACCCTCTTGCCCCTTTCAACAACACAATTTAAACCTATTGACTTGAAAAGTTCAACCGTATCAATATTAGAAAAATTATAAAAAGCGGGTTTAAAAAGGTTATTTTTTGGATATATGTGATGTGAAAATTCTTCCCATGGTTTCGTGTTTGTTATGTTGCACCTTCCTTTGCCTGTAATTCTTATCTTTCTCCCTACCCTTTCCATTTTTTCAATAATGGTTACAGCTACTCCGCTTTTAGCTGCAAAAATTGCCGCGAGCATCCCGGAAGCCCCTCCTCCCACAACTATTACATCTGTTGTTTCCATTATTCTCGTTTCAATATGTTAAATTTGCAACAAATATAGTTATATGTCATCCACATTCAAATATGCTCTTGTTTTGACAACCCTCTTTTTAGCCGCAGCCTGCAAAGAGAAGAGATCTTACCGGGATTTTCCTGAAAACCAAAATGTGTATGCACAATACTTTAGTATCAACAGGGATAATGATAACAGGGTGGTATTGTATATTAACGAAAACTGGGGCAGTGAGCGAAAAATAACAGAGTACCGGCTGATTGACAGGGAGGTTGGCGGAGAGACAGGGTATGGCTCAGATGAGATTCCGGTTCCATTAAGGAGAGTAGTATGTATGTCCAGTAGTCATATAGCCTATATTAATACCTTAAAGAAAAGTAACACCATTGTTGCAATATCTGGTTCTCAATACATTAATGATTCAGCATTGATTGGACGTATTAATAAAGGAGAAGTTTATGACATTGGTTTTGAATCTTCTATTAATTATGAACAACTACTTACTCTCTCGCCCGATTTGATATTTACATACGGAATAAGCGGAGAAAATAATAGCTATATCGGGAAACTGAGGGATATGGGTTTTAGGGTAATAGTATTGGGTGATTATCTGGAGGAGCACCCTTTGGGAAAACTTGAATATCTCAGATTATTCGGAGCGCTTTATGGAAAAAGTGAGATGGCCGATTCAATATACACATTGGTTAAAGAGAGATACATAGAATTGAGAGATATGGTTAAAGAGGTTCCGGAAAGGCCAAAAGTCCTTCTTAATGCTCCATGGAAAGATGTATGGTATATTCCCGGGAAAGAGAGTTATATGACTATTTTAATAGAAGATGCAGGGGGTGAAGTGCTTTTGTCCAAAGCAGGGAAGACAATTCCATACAGTGTAGAGGAGGTGTATCTGAAAGCATCCGGTTCTGAGTTTTGGCTAAATCCGAATTACTACTCAGATTTAAAAGAGCTCGCCTCTTCAAACCCGCTTATAGCTAAGCTTCCGGTAATCTCTGCCGGAAAAGTATATAACAACACAAAGAGAAGAAACAGTACGGGAGGAAGCGATTTTTGGGAAGGAGGCGTTGTAGAGCCCCATATAATCCTGAATGATCTGATAAAAATCCTCCATCCCGACATAGGAGATGGAGGTGATTTAAAATACTATATAGAGTTGCTGTAATTACTTGTACTCCAATGGAGTCTCCTTCCCTTCAAGTACAGAGAGGCCGTTAAGCGCCAGTGCGCTCATCTCATCTTCTCCGGGATATACCTTCACAGGAGCTATATATTTTATATATTCTGTAATGAGTTCCATCATGGATGTAGAGTAGGCAATACCTCCGGTTATAAGGATTGCATCTACATCTCCTTTGAGTACCGTAGCCATTGAGCCAATGGTTTTTGCCACGTTATAAGCAAAAGCATTGTAAATCTGAGTGAATTTCTGGTCTCCCTCTTTTACTCTCTTCTCTACGTCTGTAAAAGAGTTAGTCCCAAGATGTGCAACAATACCTCCCTCTCCTGTGATTATCTTTTTAACCTCTTCAAGGGTGTATTTACCGGAAAAACAGAGCTTAGCCAAATCAAATGCCGGTAAAGTGCCCGATCTTTCGGGAGAAAAAGGCCCCTCTCCGTTAAGAGCGTTATTTACATCAATAACTCTTCCTTTAAAGTGAGCCCCTATTGAAATACCTCCGCCCAAGTGAACAACAATAAGGTTCAAAGTGTCATAAGGTACGTTCATGGAGTTGGCATAACTTTTTGCAATGGCCTTTTGATTAAGGGCATGAAAAATTGATTTTCTCTCAAACAGCGGATGTCCTGTAATCCGGGCAACCGGCTCCAGCTCGTCAACAACCACAGGGTCTGCTATATATGCGCTACATCCATCAATATCTTTGGCTATGCTGTATGCAATTATACCCCCTAAATTGCTGGCATGTTCGCCTCCTATACCTTTGCGCAAATCTTCAAGCATCCTTTCATTAACAGTATAAACTCCAGCTTGGATTGGTTTAACAAGACCTCCTCTGCCAACTACAACCTTTAACAATTCCAGCTTTATATGGTTGTCTGCCAATGCTTTGATAATAGACTCTTTTCTGAAATCAAATTGGTCGGCTATTGATTTATATGTAGAAAGTTCCTGGGAAGTGTGCCTCAATGTGGTAACAAATAGTTGTTTATGAGCATCATAAACTGCTATTTTTGTCGAGGTAGAACCCGGGTTAATTGCCAATATCAGATTCTCCATAAACTATTTGGCGGTTAACGCTGCAAGAGCAATTGAATTTAGTTTTGTCTCAATACTGTCGGCTCTGCTTGAAAGAACGCATGGGGCTTTTGCTCCTGCAACTATGGCTGCTTGCTGTGAGCCTGGACATAGCAGAGTGTTTGATTTGTAGAATACATTTGCAGATTCAATATTGGGGAAAACAAGGCAATCTGCATCGCCTGCTACTGGACTAACCAGTTTTTTAACTTCAACAGCCTCTTTAGACAGAGCAACATCAAGTGCTAACGGGCCATCAACCACGCATCCGGCGATTTGTCCTCTCTCTGCCATCTTCGAGATCATAGCAGCATCTACACAAGCTTGCATTCCGGGCATCATCTGCTCTGTAGCAGCAATAACTGCCACTTTTGGTTTCCCGATTCCCAATGCATGAGCCGTTCTAACTACATAGTTGGTTATAGCCACTTTTTGATTAAGGTCAGGTGCGGGAATAACAGCTATATCTCCCATCACTAAAAGTTTGTGATACTGTGGATTATAAAGGACAGTGACGTGACTTAAGACTGCTTTTGGAGGAAGGAGGCCTCTCTCTTTATTTAAAATACCTCTCATATATTTATCGGTACTGCACAATCCCTTCATTAAGATATCTCCGTCACCTGCATTAATTAAGTCAACTGCTGTGGCTATAGCTTTTAATTCATCTTTAACGTCAACTATTGTGAAAATTGAAGGGTCAATATTCTCCTTTTGGCACATTTTCTTTATAAGAATCTCATCTCCCACAAGAATTGCCTCAACTATACCTGCCTCAATTGCTAATTTTGCAGCATTAATGGTGTGGTCGTCCACTGCCCATGCTGCCACTAATCTCTTCTTTGTCCTGGCTCTCAATTGATCATAGATTTGCTCAAATGTTGTAATCATTTTAAACTAATTATTAGAATGTTTATAAATATCTTTTAATTCATTAGCAAGTTCATGGTATCCTGTGCAATAACAAGCTCTTCGTTTGTAGTAATTGCTGCCATTTTAACTCTTGATTCTGGTTTTGAGAGGAGTATATCCTTGCCTCTGGTACCTTTATTAGCTTCATAATCAAAATACAGACCTATATACTCCAGATATGATCCTACCATTTCACGAACATTTGGATCATTCTCTCCAATACCCCCGGTAAAGACAATCATGTCAACACCACCCATGACGGCAGTATATGCTCCAATATATTTCAAAACCCTGTACCTTAAAATATTCAGTGCAAGAATAGCTCTCTTATTATCTTCAGAAGCGGCATTCTCCAAATCTCTGCAATCTGATGATATTCCGGAAACGCCAAGCAGTCCGCTCTTCTTATTTAAAATAGCATTAATGCCTGCTGCGTCCAGTCCCTCCTTCTCCTGAATAAAGGTAACCAATCCTGCATCAACATCACCGCTCCTTGTACCCATCATCAACCCTTCCAAAGGGGTGAACCCCATTGAAGTATCAATTGATTCGCCATTTTTAATGGCTGTAATAGAGCTGCCATTACCCAAATGGCAGGTTATTATCTTTGAATTCTCAAAATCCATTCCTGCAAAGGCGCAAGCTTTTTTAGCTACAAACTTATGGCTGGTGCCGTGAAAACCATATCTCCTTATCTTGTATTTGGCATAATACTCATAGGGTATTGAGTACATGTATGCGTAGTCTGGCATGGTCTGATGAAACGAAGTGTCAAATACTGCTGTCTGCGGGGTATCGGGCATTAGTGTCTGGATAGCGTATATCCCTAATAAATTTGCAGGATTATGGAGAGGGGCAAGTTCACAAAGCTTCTCTATTCCTTTGATAACCGATTCGTCGATTTTGCAACTCTCTTTGAAAAATTCGCCTCCATGGGCTACTCTATGGCCAACAGCCTGAATGTCTGAAAGCGAATTTAGCACTCCCAGCTCTTTATCAACCAAAATATCCAGCACTTTTTTAATCGCCTCTGTATGGTTAGGGATGGGGGTCTCAATCTCATATTTCTCTTTACCATTAGCTTTATGAGTCAGAATCCCTGTTAAAAGGCCGATTCTTTCAACCAAGCCTTTTGCCAAAAGTTCAAATTCAGATGTTGTCTTCATGTCAAGAACCTGATACTTGACAGATGAGCTTCCGCAGTTTAAAACCAGTATTACCATAAAATTGATTATTTATTATTGTTTTTTTAAGAATTGCAAAAAATATCCTGCAAAAGTAATAAAAAACCGCCTTTTTATTACTCTTTTTAAATAATATATTATATTTAGCAATTAATTTGAGGAGATGGATGCTGTGAGAGAGGAAATTAAGAGTATAAATGAGATAATTAAGAGTTCTCCGCTATTCATATATACTCTCATTTATCTTTTGGGTATTGCTTTTGGATATTCACTTTATACCGGTCCATTTGTTTTTTACATTTTAAGTATCTTATTTTTTGCTGCTGCATATTGCTTTTACCATATCAAATTTCTATTACCATCAAGAGTAAAACTGCTAAATATCAACTCTGCAAATAATCATGATTTGGCTCTCAAAATATTAATTCTATCTGCTCTTTTTTGCACAGGTGTTTCAAATATACTCTCCAGCCCCTATTCCAAATGTAATACTCAAAAAAGTTCACTGGACTTAAATATTAAACGTGAATATAGATTCATAGTAAAAAGCCATAAAAGAGTTGGCAATGGTAGCTCCTTAACGGTCTCATTCTTACCGGAAATCAATGAGGGAGTATTATTATACAGTTATAACTTAGGGTATCTTGGGGAGTTATCTCCCGGAGATACAATACTGGCAGAATTGTTATTAAAAAAGATAGAGTCATCTAAGCAGCAAAATTTTGACTATAGAAGGTATTATCAAAAACAAAGGGTTCATGCACAAGGAGTTCTTACAAAAGGAAATTTTACTGTTTCAAAGGCAGCAAACAGGGGGTTTAGTAACAGAATACTGCAAAAGAAGAACAGTTTTATAAATTCCATAATGTGTAAAAATGAGGGGAAAGAGTGGCCGGGTTTGCTTATTGGCATACTTACAGGAGATAAAAGGTTTTTAAGCCGGGAGATGAAGGAGAGATTTGCTACATCCGGAGTTCAGCATCTGTTAGCTGTATCGGGCATGCATGTGGGGTTTCTTTACCTGTTTATTTCATCTATTCTCTCTATTTTCGGAAACAGTATTTTTTTTAAATCCATTAGATTTACAATTATAGCTATAATTCTATGGGTGTACTCTCTTATGGCCGGTTTTACTCCATCGTCCGTAAGGGCTGTTATAATGGTAAATATTGTAATGGTTTCAAGTATTATAAACAGAAAGAATATAACACTTAACACGCTGTGTATCTCAGCATTATTAATAACTCTCTTTAGCCCCTACTCTCTTTTTGATATCGGGTTTCAGCTTTCATATCTCGCTTTTTTGTCAATAATCTTTATTTATCCCAAGGTGGTCTCGTTTTTACGTCCTACAAACAGATTGGCAAAATGGGGATGGGAGGCTATTTCCTTATCAATATCGTGTACATTGGGGACCTCTCTCCTCTCCATCTCTCTTTTTGGATATTTTCCCACATACTTTTTGATTGCAAATATTATATTGATTCCACTTACGGCGTTTGTAGTATATCTCTCTGTTACAGCTCTGATAGTTCAATTATTATTTGGAGAAGGAGATAAACTCTTATTAATTATTTCAAAAATCCTGGAGGTAATGATAACTGTCGCTAATAGAATTGATTCGCTCCCTTTTTCCAAAATAGGATAGAATATTGAAATGAATTCTCGTTTTTTTATCATAATTTTGTCGCTTACTAATAAATTTCATAAAAATGGGCGGTCTTTTTGGGGTTATATCCAACAAAAATTGTGTTACGGATCTCTTTTACGGCACGGACTATCACTCTCACCTTGGTACGAAAAGGGGAGGGATAGCCGCATTGAATACCGATGGTAATTTTGCAAGATCAATTCATAACATTGAAAACTCTCACTTTAGGGCTAAATTTGAAGATGACCTTAAAAAGTTTGACGGATTATCTGGGATAGGTGTAATTAGCGATACAGATTCTCAACCTATTATTCTAAATTCACATTTAGGAAAATTTGCAATAGTTACAGTAGGCAAAATCAATAATATCTCAGATTTAGAAAAAGAGCTTCTCAGCAGAGGCAGGAACTTCACCGAACTAAGCTCCGGACTAACCAATCCGACAGAACTTACAGCGCTTATAATTACTGAAGGAAAATCTTTTTTGGAGGGTATTGAAAAAGTGCAGGATAAGATTAAAGGCTCTTGTTCTTTCCTTATTCTTACCGATAACGGAATAATTGCCTGTAGAGATAAATTTGGGAGGACACCTCTAATTATCGGCAAAAAAAAGGGTGCTTTCTCTGTAGCCTCAGAGACCTGTTGTTTCTCTAATCTCGACTATGAAGAGGAGCACTATTTGGGTCCGGGTGAGGTTATTCACATTAAATCAGATGGATATCAAGTGCTTTCTCCTGCAAAAAAGAGGTTGCAAATCTGCTCGTTTTTGTGGATCTATTACGGATACCCTACCAGTTCTTATGAAAAGATTAATGTAGATAATGTACGGTTTGCATTGGGGAAGGCATTGGGTGAAGCCGATACTACCGATTTGGATGTCTCTTCTGCAATACCCGATTCCGGGACCTGTATGGCTATTGGCTTTGCCGACGGTAAAAAGATTCCATATAGAAATGCAGTGGTAAAATATACGCCAACCTGGCCCAGGAGCTTCATTCCTTCGGACCCCTCGATAAGAAGTCTTATTGCGCGGATGAAGCTGATACCAAATAAAAGTTTGTTAAGGGAGAAGAGGATAGTGTTTTGTGATGATTCAATTGTAAGGGGTACGCAACTCAAAGATAACAGTCAAACTCTCATTAAGTTTGGAGCTAAGGAGATACATATCAGAATTAGCTGCCCTCCTCTTATTTATCCGTGCGAATATCTTAACTTTTCACCCTCCCGGTCCCCGCTTGAGTTGATAACCAGGAGATACATCCAGGAGCGCGAGGGAGCTCACGACATTAATCTTGATAAATATTCCGATGCCTCTACCAAAGAGTATAAGGAGATGGTTGAATACATTAGGGAGAACCTGAACTTATCCAGTTTGCAATACAACAGCATAGAGAACCTGATTGATGCAATAGGACTTCCAAAAGAGTCTATTTGTACTTACTGTTTTGACGGGTCGGGGAACGAGTAAGATATTAACTCATTTAAAACATTAAATTTTTGTATATTATTATTTTGTATACCTTTGTAGAATCAATTAACCTTTTATAAATTTTTTATTTCCGTTCACATGAACATCTTTGTTTCAAGTTTAAGTTTCCGCGCTAAGAAAGAGGATTTAGCCGAACTGTTTGCACCCTATGGAGAAGTTACTTCTGCCAGAATTATTATCAATCGTGATACCCGTCGTTCCAAGGGGTACGGTTTTGTTGAAATGCCTAATGAATCCGAAGGTCAAGCTGCCATAGATGCTTTAAACGGCTCTGACCATATGGGCCGTACTATTAGCGTAGCTGTAGCCAATAATCGTCCTGAAAAAGAGTATTAATAGTTGATATTAAGAAAGATATAAAAGGGGCTGTTTGTTTTTCAAACAGCCCCTTTCATTTAACTCCGATTAACAGGTTCATTTTAATATTTTAAAACCATCTCCTCTAACAGATGCCCTGCACCGGCAACTTTATCAATGACAAAAAGGGCATATCTGATATCAATGGAGATATTTCTGCACATTTCAGGATCAAATGCAATATCGCTCATTGTCCCTTCCCAAACTCTGTCAAAATTTATACCCACAAGCTCTCCTCTTGCATTAATTACAGGGCTGCCGGAATTACCTCCCGAAGTGTGATTTGTAGCGATAAAGCAAACCGGAACAGTGCCATTCACCTCCCATCTGCCAAAATCTTTAGTATGATAGATATCTCTTAATCTGCGAGGTATGTCATAGTCGTAAATATCTGGATTGTCCTTTTCCATAACTCCGTCTAATGTTGAAAGATGTTTATAATAGACAGCGTCTGATGGTTTATAACCGCTAACCGAACCATAAGTTATCCTTAGAGTTAAATTGGCATCGGGGAAAATAACTTTTCCTTTACTGAATTCCATCTGTCCTTTCATGTAGGAGCGATATAGAAGGGTAATCTCTTTGTTTATCCTCTCTATAGCAGGTTTAATCTGTGAATTATAAAGATCTGAAAAGGCTTTATTGAGTATAATTGCGGGGTCGCTCTTTAGCATTTTAACTCCTTCGGGCCTGGAGATGTAGTCATCAAATTTCTCCTGAGAGGTAATGATCGAGTTATCAAACAGGTAGTCTGCAAGCGCTTTAACCGAACCATACTTTTCCAACATAATTCTGAATAACATAGGCTGCATATCGGGATCTACTTTTTTTGAGTACTCCTCTACCGTTAACTCAAACGATTTCTTATCAATTGGCAAATAGTAGTCTTTGTGGAATTGTTTAAGGATCTTGTTTATCTCTTTAAGGTTCTCATTAGATAGTGTATCTTTTGTTATGGTTGCAAGATAAGTGAGGCTGCCTCCAAGTTTGAGGAGTTCACAGTACATAACGCCTTCATTGTGAAAATCGGCTGTAAATGTATAGGGTTCCAACTCTTTGTAAAGCTCTTTTAAGCGTTGTGTAATACCTCTGTATTCGGGTTTTGTTCCGGCCCATTTTTCAAAATCTTCTTCATACCGGACTTTTGATTCGTAAGTTTTGAGACGTTTCAATCCCTTTGCCTCTCCTTGCCATTTTTTCCAGGCATTTGATACAGAGGCGTTTTTAGATGCATATTTAAT
>CAYZPF010000010.1:0-33060 GCA_964479995.1 uncultured Muribaculaceae bacterium
ATAAAAACGTTTTCTCTTGGCGAAATTAGAAAGGGTGTTTGTCGAATGCTTACAAACAAATGAACTAACTTATATCCCAGATGAATTTGATTGCTCAGAATTTGCAGATCAATTTATGATAAATTTCCACGGTTCAGATGAACTTGGTTATGATAAAAATGAAGGTTTAAAGGATAATGGGAGATTTAACATCCCAGTTTATAGAACAAGTGTGACTTCAACTAATTTTGGTCATGGAATGGATATGACTGTAACTGGAGACAATCTCCAAACATTTTCAGATCATTATCATATAGAACCACAACTTGACCTTGGAAGAAATTCAAATAATTGGTTATTAAACAATTTTCCGGATGGGTGTGAAGTTCGAATACGTGGTCGCCCAATGAACGGAGAATTAACTTCTGAAGGGATGGCTACAATTGGAATTTTGGATGGGAATATTCTTAAATTTAGGATAAACCCAAATCCAGGAATAAGGATAATAAGAACTCGTAGTGAGAGTGATGGGTTGAGATGAGCAACTTACGATTCTTACGAATGTAATTTTAAAGAGGGTGTCTAAAAAGTAGGCAGCCCTCTTTTTTTATACTTAACTGTGCTACCGGCAACTGCAGGTTCACCTACGTCGTTACTATTTTTTTAAACGCTTTTTTCTTTGAGTTTTACAGTAAAAATATCTGATGATATCATAATAACAAATCCAACCCACATTACACATATTGACTAAGTGCCACTTGTTAATGCTACAATCAAATCTTTGCCAAAGAGTGAAGTTTTGTCAATATCCTCATTCTATATTCCGGCAGTTTTCTTATTCTGCTGCCAATTTATAGATTTTTTATTATATTTGTACTATAATATTTACAATTATAGTTACAGGTAGATTAAATATTGAAGAGTTTATAGACTTTTTCAAAGCAAAAGAAAGCTTTGGAACCTCTGATATTGTCAAGTTTTATTTAAAATGGGAACCGGAAGTAAAACCAATTACAATCAATTGGAGGATTTACTATCTGGTTCAATCTGGAGTGTTAAGCAGAATAGGCAGAGGAAAATTTACAATTGGTAAGAGCAAAATTTATACACCGGAATTATCCTCAGGAATAAAATCTATTCAATCGAAACTGATAAAGCAATTTCCCTATCTGACAGTGTGTATTTGGAGCACCTCTTTACTAAATGAATTTATGATTCATCAACCGGGTAGATTCTACATATTGATTGAGGTGGATAAAGAAGCTGTACAAGCGGTATTCTTTTATCTAAAAGAGCAAAGGTTTTCTGTATTTATTGAACCCACAAAGGATTTAATTGAAAAATATTTACCGGAAGAGAAAGAAACTTTAATTGTAAAATCTCTTGTTTCAGAAGCTCCTTTACAAGTAATAAACGGTATCAACACCCCTGCAATTGAAAAAATATTAGTTGATATTTTTTGTGATGATGTAATATTTGCAGCTCAACAAGGTCCTGAAATGGGGACTATTTTTCAGGAAGTATTAAATAAATATACTGTAAATGAGAACCGTATGATGCGATATGCAAATAGAAGAAGGAAAAAAGAAAGTTTTCGTGAATATTTAAATACAATTTCAAATTTACGGCAGCAAATTTGAAATGCTGCCATTTTATAGTTTATGATAGATAAAGAAAAAATAACGGTAGACTGGATTAATAAAGTTTCAAAAGAAAACCGGAATACCGATAAAATATTGGTAGAAAAGGTTATTCGTGCTCTTTTACTTCTCGAAGGATTAGTAAAACAAAAACTAACTTTCGTATTTAAGGGAGGGAAACTTTAGCAGAGTTAGGATTGCAACGCTTAATGTACGCTTATTTTATCTATTTCCTGCATCAACCTATATATTTTCTGAAAATCATAATATCAAGTTTATTTAACAGTGAACGACTGTTAACATTTACTACCTTTGTCTTGTATGAGAAAACAGATTTACGGATGAAGAGGGTTATTATTGCAACTGCAGTATTTTTACTTCTTTCAATTAGCCTAAATGCCCGGGAACGACAACTTTACAGTGGCGGTATGCTTTTTTTCAACCGGGATATATAATGACCGGAAACAGTCATCAGAAAATTAGTGATAACAGTTTTGGTATTGGCGGAATACTTAGATTTTATATTTGTGACCGGTTTACTGCGGGGATTTACGGAGGTACGCAAAAGGCAGATTATAAGTCTGCA
This sequence comes from uncultured Muribaculaceae bacterium, assembly GCA_964479995.1. Classification (GTDB taxonomy): domain Bacteria; phylum Bacteroidota; class Bacteroidia; order Bacteroidales; family UBA932; genus Bact-08. The sequence continues at coordinate 2,206 of CAYZPF010000010.1, forward strand.
AATTCCGATAATTCCTATGTAAATATTGGATACGGAGGCCCTTTTATAGGAATTAGCAGTAAGAGGGATAAAATCAGATACTCCGTCTCGGCATTTGCAGGGATGGGAACAATACGGAATCTACACATTGAGAGTCAGAATGGCTCTGAACTTATAGAGTCATATCTGTATCAAAACCCTGTTTTCCTGCTTTCTCCTATTATTAGTATAGACTACTTAATTACTCAAAAAATATCTGCTACAGCTCAATCTGTCCTTTTGACCGGAAGAGTAAACGGAAGAAGTTTCTATAATCCTATAATTCAAATTGGAATATTGTTCAGCAGATAGTAAGTTGCACTCTGCCATAGTTTCCCGTGTAGGCCGCCGGCAAGTTGCACTCTGCCAGAGTTTTTTAAAACGACTTGATTACCTGATAATTAACCTTTAAAAATTTAAAAAAACCTAACGTTTTAAAAAGTTAAAATACTGATAACCAGAGGATGTGAAAAAACTCTGGCAGAGTGCAATTTGCTGGCCAGAAGCAATCTTTCAAAACTTTAATCAATTTTAGGGTAGGTATGATTTTTGGTGTATGTAATGGGAAAGAGAAAATTTTCTATTAATGCACCATTTTTTAAAAACACAATTATGAGAAAGATATTATTATCATTAGTTATTGCGCTCATCTCTACAGGTTTTGCAATTGCACAAACCAAGATTATCATATCGGCCAAAAATTATAAAGCCGAAAAGATAAATATTGCATGGCAGACGGATAACGGAGAGTACAATGTAAAAGGTATTGAAATTAAAGATGGTAAGGGTGAAATTACAATAGATGCACCGGAGGGTAAGAATATAAATTTGGCCAGTCTTGACCCCAGATCCCGAATTACAATGGGGCAGGGTATTATGCCGGGACCTGGTTTTGCTTTCTATGCTGAGAAAGGCACTATTAAAATATCATTCGATGCCGACCAGTGGCCAATACTTACCATTGAGGGGGGGGCTTTAAGTAAGGATTGCAACAATTATTGGGGTGCTATGGCTCCAATTGAGAAGGCCTCATTTGAGTTAACCGGAAAAAGATTTGCTCAGGGTGATCCGGAAAAACCAAATCTTGAAATGGATAATGAGAGAGAGAGATTGGCAAAAGAGAATGATAAGATTCAGCATAATTTTATAGTTAACAATCCCGGTTCATTGCTTGCATTAGATATTTTATCTCAAAGATTTATGAAGTATTCACTCGATGAGTTTGAAAAACTCTTTACCGGACTTAGTAAGAGCGTTAAAGAGAGTGTCAAAGGTAAAGCAGTAGCCGAAAGAATTGCAGCAGCAAAAGCTACGCAGCCCGGCAAACCGGCCCCGAAATTTTCTAAAAAAGATAAAGATGGTAAAATTATCTCTCTTGATAATCTAAAAGGCAAGTATGTTCTTATAGATTTCTGGGGAACCTGGTGCCAGCCTTGCCGTGCATCGCATCCGCACCTGGTACAACTTTATAATAAATACTCGCCAATGGGTTTGGTCTTTATTAATGTTGCGCAGGAAGGTAATCTTAGGGCAAGAGATAAGTGGCTTAAAGCAATTGAGGATGATGGGCTGGTATGGACACAAATCCTCAATGATGAAGATATTGACGACTGCAATATGGTGAATCTCTTTAGTATACAGGCGTTCCCTTCAAAGGTATTGATAGACCCTCAAGGTAACATTATTAAAACCTGGATTGGCGACTCTCCCGAGGTTGATGCTAAACTTAAAGAGATTTACGGTAAGTAATAAATAGCTTCCAAACTATTTTATTTCCATAGAGAGGTTAGAAAAGATCTTTCATAGGATTTGATTTTTGACCTCTCTTTTTTTATTGTGTTTGTTTCCTATATTTGTTGTAAATTGCATAATTGGACAAACTCTCAAATAATGACAGGCGCAAATCCATTAGCGAACGGTACATGGAGAGGCTCTATATTGATCATTACTGGCGCGCCGTGAACTATGCTTTCCAATTCCTGAGGGATAGTGAATTATCCCGTGAGATTGCACAAGAGGCTTTTATGAGCCTTTGGTTAAAGCGGGAGAGTCTTGATCCGGAAAAGAATGTTGAGTACTATCTCATGTCCACTGTCAGAAACAAGGTTTTTAACCACATAAGAGATAAAAAGAGGCGTGCAGAGAGAATGGGAGAACAATTAGAGATTAATGATAGGCTCAACTTAATTGCTTTGAGTGAACTAGCCTCTGAGAAAGTCCTGTACCAAGAGGCTCTGTCAATTTTTCGCACAGCTCGTAAAACTCTTCCTCCAAAGATTTTAGAGACTTTTCTTCTTTGTAGGGACCAGGAGCTCACTTACAAAGAGATCGCAGAAAAACAGGGGATAAGCGTTAAAACCGTGGAGTATCGTATAGGCAAAGCATTAGCGATATTAAAAGAGGCCTTAGCAGAATATCTGTATATTCTATTACCTCTTTTCTTATTAAAATTTATAGGTTGATTACATAAATTGGTGTATCTAATAATATGGAGAGTTTAATTATAAAATACCTGAAGGGTGAAGCGTCCGAAAGGGAGCTGCTGGAGATAGAGAAATGGGTAAATGAGTCTTCGGAGAACAGAAAAGAGTTTGCCCGTAAAGTAAATCTTTACGCTATATCGGCAAACATTGATGGAAAGGTTAATTTACAAGATTTTGAGAAGATTACCCAACAGGTAAGAAGGTTTGAGAAGAGAAAGCGTATAGTAAGGTTTTTTGCTGCAGCAGCTGTTGCATCTGCTCTATTTATTGGTGCCGGACTGTATAGCTCTTATAAAATCAAGAAGTACACAAATGATGTAGCCTACATTCTTGATCAGGGGAATACAACGCTTGAATACTCTACTCCCTATGGTGTTAAGAGCCGTATAATGCTGCCGGACAGTTCAATAGTATGGCTTAACTCCGGGAGCCGGATTTTTTTTCCTTCAAAATTTCATGGCAAAGAGAGGCTGATTGCTTTTAGCGGAGAGGGCTTTTTTGAAATTAAAAAAGATACTATGAGGCCTATGAAGATTGAGACTCCGGACGGATTAACCGTAAATGTACTTGGAACAAAATTTAACCTGAATACATACTCCGAAGATAAAACCCTGGCGCTCCTGCTACTAAGCGGTAAAGTCAATATTAAGATGAAAAGCGGCTATACCTACAATGATATAAAACCATCCGAAAAGATAATAATTGACAGAAGAACATCCAGGCAGATGGTGAATGTAGTAAACGATACCTTACCAACAACAGGCTGGAAGATAGGTTGGCTGGTTTTTGATGATTTGCCGCTTTCTGAAGTATTTACCATGATGAAGAGATGGTATGGCATAACAATAAAAGTAGAGGATGGATCTCTCTTAGAAAAGAGGCTCTCTGCCAAATTCAAGGAGGAATCTGCCTCTCAAGTAATGGACCTCATGCATAAAACTCAGCTTATAAACTACTCAATACAAGATAGTATTGCGTATGTCAGGAATTTTTCCTGGTAAAATAGCCTAAAGAGTTAGGGTGAAGATTGGATTTGGGGTATGTAGTAGAAAAGAAACCAAATTCAATTCTATGAAAAAATTATTGTTATTATTCTCAATGACATTTTTCTGCCTGATTCTATCTGCACAAGATGTAAAGATTACAATCAATGTGGAAAATGAGACGATTAAATCTATCCTCAACGAGATAGAGAAAAAATCGAACTACACATTTGTTTACTCATCAACCCAGATTGACACTAAGCGTAAGCTCTCCATCTCTGCCAGGAACGAGAAGGTTGAGAGTGTTATTCAACGGTTGTGTACTCAAGCGGGACTCTCCTACTCGATTGAGGGTAAAAGAGTGGTGCTTACCCAAAAGTTAACCGTTGTTGAACCTGTTAAGGGAGACAAAAAAGAGATACAGGTTAAGGGCAAAGTACTGGATGATGAGAATTTACCAATGGCAGGAGCTTATGTTTTCTTCAAGAATAATGTTAATATTTGTGGAGTTACGTCCTTAGATGGAACATTTCTTATTCTGGCCGATGAAAATCTGATTAAAGAAGACTCCTTAGTTGTTAAGTATATAGGAATGAAAAATATTATTGTTCCATATAAGGCAGCTCAGGAGTATCTCTTTAATTGTGAACAAGATGTACGTTACCTGGAAGACGTAGTTGTTACTGGTTACCAAACTCTCTCCAGGGAGAGAAGCTCCGGATCTTTCTCCATTGTAAAAAGTACAGCTCTTGAATCCAAAACTGCAAGTTTGAATGTTGTTGACCGTCTGGAGGGCCTTGTACCTGGCCTCTCTGTTAATATGAGTAAAGGCAGCGAGAAGTTCTTAATGAGAGGGCTCACCTCAATCAATGCGGCCAGGTCTCCTCTGGTTGTGATTGATGGTGTTCCTACAACTTATGAGACAGTTACAAGTTTAGTCAACCCAAATGATGTTGAGAGTATCTCTTTTTTGAAAGATGCAACAGCAGCCTCTATCTGGGGAGCATCTGCAGCAAACGGTGTAATTAATATTGTTACAAAAATCGGAAAGCCAGAGGTTAGAAGGCCAAAAATTTCTTACAATAGCTTTATTTCATTCAAAGGCAAACCCGATTATGATTATCAAAAGATGATGAACAGCAGTCAGTTGATAGATGCAGCAAGAGAGGTTTTCTCTACCACAGATTTCCCTTGGAACACAATAACAAATGATATAAATCCGAGAGTTTATCCTCACGAAAAAATTCTCTATGATATGAGCAGAGGGCTAATCAATGAGGCAACGGCTAACAGCAGATTAGACTCACTTAAAAGACTGGATAACAGAGAACAGCTTGAAAAGTTTTTAACCCGTGACGCTATTTTGACAAATCACAATTTAACATTCTTAGGTGGCTCTAATTTTCACTCTTACTATGCATCTTACGGTTATACCTCCGATAATAATTATGACAAGTCATCCTCTCAAAAGCATCAAATAAATTTACGCCAGATATTTAATTTTACAAAAAATATAAAGTTAGATCTTACAGCAAACTTTGCATATGAAACAGGTAAGCAGTTTTTAGTTCCCGGGTTACCAGCTACAATCAATAATTATTTACCCTATGCAATGTTTGAAGACAATCAGGGCAATCCTCTCTCTCAGGCTTATCTGCAAAGATACGAAGCAGCTCGTAACAATGCAGAGACGCAAAGTAAAATTAATCTGGATTATATTCCTGTATTGGAGAACACCTATGCTCAAAATGGCAGTAGTACCCTAAATGCAAGAGTAAGTGCAGGATTGGATATCAAACTACTTCCTGGGTTACAATATCAAGGCAAGTTTCAATATCAGAGAGGATATGTAAAAAGTTTTACATACTATAATCCTTACTCTTATTTGGTCAGAGATGAACTTGTCCACTACACTGTGGCGCCTGCCTCCTCAACTGCTGCCCCAACCTATTATCTGCCTACCACAGGAGGGCACTATCAGAGCATTAATAATGCTAGCACAGATTGGACTGTGAGAAACCAGCTTTCATTTGATAGAAACATAGGGGAAGCTCATCAATTTACCGCTTTAGCCGGAACTGAAGTGAGGAGCAACTTATTGGAGGGACACAGCAGTTATAGGAGAGGATTTGATATGCAAACTCAAACATATCAACCTTATGATGAAAAACTACTCTCTACAACAGGTGTTGCCGGCGCCATATTAAGAAATAGCTCATCCGGAAACAATACTCTATCTGCCAGAAATGAGAGATTTTCCGAAGTTGAGACCCGCTTCTTTTCATTATATGCAAATGCAGCCTATACAAATAATAAAAAATATACTTTTAACAGTAGTATAAGAATGGACCAGTCCAATCTGTTTGGTTCCAATAAAAGCACTCAGTTCAAGCCAATCTGGAGCGCAGGAGTATCTTGGAATATTTCACGGGAAGAGTTCTGCAATTCAAGAGTATTCCAAAATTTAGTTTTAAGAGCCACCTTTGGCTACGGAGGGAACTCGCCAAGACCTGGATCAGGAGGCCTATACGATATCCTATATCCAGTTAATATTGCGATGTTCGGGGAGTTGGGATATCAACCTGCACTGCCAGGCAACAAGAGTATATCATGGGAACGTACATCCACTACCAATATCGGAATAGACTATGCGTTTATAAACGATAGATTATCTGGCTCTATAGATATTTATCGTAAGAGAACTGTGGATCTGTTAGGCAACTACCCCATTGACCCTACAACTGGATGGTACTTTGCTTACGGCAATTTAGGCAAGATAAGCAATGATGGCTTTGAACTGGTGATAAACAGCTTAAATGTGGATAATAAAGATTTTAGTTGGAGTACTCTCTTTACCCTCTCCTATAACAGGAATAAGATTACAGAGCTTGAGAGAAACACTCCTTTAACCTATTCAAGTAAGATCTATGAGTCATATATTGAGGGCTATCCCGCTTTTTCACTATTCGGTTTTGATTATATTGGACTTAACAACAACGGCAACCCTGTTGCCAGGAACGCAAAAGGAGAAGAGGTAACACTCTCAAGCCAACTCACTTCAGATGATCCTGTTTTTGGAGGTGTAACTCAACCCAAATGGTTCGGAGGGTTGACAAATGAATTTTCATATAAAAATTTCTCACTATCTGCACTTGTTATTTACAATCTTGGATACCAGATGAGAGATAATGTCAATATGACATACAATAATAGAATTTCCACTAATTTAATGCAAAACTTTAATGACAGATGGAAACAGGCAGGAGATGAAGCCACTACTCAAATTCCTAAATATATTCCGCTAAATAGTACCAGTAACTCACAAAGACATATCGAATTATATACGCAAGCAGTGCAAAATATAATAAGTGCATCGTATATTAAATTAAGAGATATCACACTAACCTACAAACTGTCTAAAAAGGTTAGCAACAAGGTATATATGGACAATATCTCCCTATATGGTCAATTAAATAATCTTTTAATCTGGGCGAACAACAAATCTGGTATAGATCCTGAGTTCTACGACATAAGAAATGGCTCAAGAGCAGATAAGATGCCACCCTATTTTACCATAGGTCTTAAAGTTAATTTTCTATAAATCTAACAATTAATAAGCAATGAAAACTTATAACTATATAAAGATATTCACCGTAGCATTTACCCTGTTAGCACTAAGCGGCTGTGAAAAATTTCTCGACATCAAACCTAAAGGGATTGACATCCTACAGGGTATAAAACACTATAATGGGCTGCTTAACAATAATATGGCTCTAACCTTCCAAAACTACAGATTTTTGGAAGGGGGAGGAACTTCGATGCTCGGAGCCGGAGATGCACCTCTTATAATGGGGGATGACATGTTTACTACCCCTGCTAACTTTGGGACAAAAACTCGCGCACAAATAGCAGCATACAGATGGCAGGCAGATATTTATGAAGAGAATGAAGATCCTAATGAGTGGGGAGCAATGTATGTTCCCATTTACACCTACAATCTCATTGCAAACGGAGTTATGAGCAGTATAGATGGAACAGAGGCGAAAAAGAGAGAGTTGCGGGCAGAAGCCAGAGTAAATAGGGCATTTAATTATCTGTTCTTGGTAAATTTGTATGCCAAACCCTACAATAGCAATACTGCGTCAACAGATTTGGGAGTTCCGCTCATTACTGAAGCCAATATAAACGCTGAAAATCACACAAGAGCATCTGTTAAAGATGTTTATGATTTTATTGTAAAAGAAATTGAAGAGTCTATCCCTGACTTGCCAAATCAGACTTCAGTAAGAGTACGCTTAGGAAAAGCTGCAGCATGGTTTATTCTTGGCAGAACCTACTTTTACATGAAGGAATACACCAAGGCAATCACATCACTAAATAATTCAGAGGCGGCTCTGACAGCTCTTCCTTTTAAGGTTGAGCTATATGACTACAATACTATGATGAATAGTTGGTTTACACCAGCATTACCCCAAATGGGAGCAAGAAGTTTTCCCACGCAGTTTAATAGCGAAGAGACCATTTATATGAAACAACTTGTACTCGTAATGCTCACAATGCAAAACAGCATATTTGTAAAAGATTGGGTTATGGCGAAATTTGGCCAATCAGATCTGAGAAGAAAACACTTTTACGATAAGGATTATATGTCAGGAAGCATGCAATTACCGGGTTATCAGAGAGCCTCGCCTACGTCATCAAATTGGGGACCTGATCTTCCCGATCTATACCTTATGAGAGCTGAGTGTAAAGCAAGAGTCAATGACCTAACTGGAGCAAAAGCAGATCTTGAAACCCTTAGAGTCAACAGGATGCCCGCAGAAGATGCTGTTGTCCCTGTTACAACTCAGGATGCCATGGTAAGATTTGTTCTTGACGAAAGAATCAGGGAACAAGCCGGTACCGGTATGAGATGGTTTGATATGAGGAGATTGGCAGATGACACCCAATACAACAACCTTGATCGCACAAGAACTTACGGTACAGAAACTCTTACACTTACCAATAATAGACTTACCCTTAAGATTCCTGCAAAAATTCGCCTGTTCAATCCCAATATGCCAGATAACGAATAATATGTTAAAAATCATTATAATCTCAAAATGAAAAAAACAACTCTTTTACTTATCAGTTTCCTGTTTCTAACTCTAACTGCAACTCCTCTTTTAAGTCAGGATGGAATTAAGTTTGAAACAGGAAGCTGGAAAGAGGTGCTCGAGAAGGCTCGCACCCAAAATAAACTTGTTTTTATTGATGTTTACACTGAGTGGTGTGGCCCTTGTAAACAGATGGTAAAGAACATTTTCCCTCTGAAAGTTGTTGGTGATATGTTTAATGAAAAATTCATCAACTATAAGATAGATGCAGAAAAGGGAGAAGGAATTGAAATTGGCAATAAGTATAATGTTAAAGGCTACCCCACATATCTCTTTGTAAACGGAGACGGGGTGCTCTTTTACAGTTTTAGCGCTGCAATGCCGGCAGATCAATTTATGGCAGAGGCCGACAAAGCTTTAGCCGAATTTAATGACCCTGAACCATTCCCAATACTAAAAAACCGCTATGAAGCAAACAAGAACAATCAAGAGTACTTGTTAAAGCTTATGCAAAAACAACACATGCGAGATATTAGTAATGCAGAGGTTGCCGAACAATATTTCTCATTAGTTTCAAAAGAGAGGATGTTAACCAAAGAGATTCTTACACCTATCCTATCGAGCAAGACTTTAAATACAGATGGGGCTCTCTTTGAATTTTTAATAGATAATCGTGATATTATCACAGAGAAGATGGGGTATCCGAATATCATGTATATTAACTCCAAAATTGAACAACTGGTACGCCAAGATATTAACAGAGCCATTGAATTTAAAGATGAAGTTCTCCTATCTAAAATTACCGGTATCCTTTTAAAGATTAAATCATCAAAGAGCAATGATGAGTGGATTAAAGATGGAGTACTTTCTAAATACTATGCAGCTATCAACGATGAACCTAAACTGATTGAAGTAATCAAACGTTATAGCAAATCTGTGTTGAATTATGATAAAAAAATCATTGCCCGTGAAGATTCCATTTCAATTGTAAAATTTAATGAATCTGAAAAAACAGGAGCCTTTCAAGGAATGCCAAAAGAGGAGGTAGAAATATACAGGAAAATGTCTAAAAGCGCCTCAATAAACTATGCCTATCAGGTCAGGGACATTGCAGCCATAGCAGCAAATTCCATAACTGACAACGCAATTCTTAATCAGGCACTAAGCTGGATTAATTTAGCATTAGAGTATAGCGACAACTTCACAATAGACGAAATCAAAGCAGAAGTACTGTTTAAACTCGGCAGGGTTGAGGAAGCTGTAGCTTCACAGGAAGTGGCTATTTCAAAATTCGAATCACTAAAGATGAATAACGAGCCAATAATTAAAAGACTGCAAGATAAATTAACCAGGTATAAGAAAAAATTAAATTAATATGTAAAGAGGCAATCGCCGCAAACAGAGAAAGCGTCAAGGGACTCTATGCACTTATCAAGATGGGAAGTTTCCCGGTACCCGATGCCAGAGATGAAGATTCCTGGGAAGAACTTTTTGAATCTCTATCCGACAACATCAAAGAGACACAAATAGGTTCAATGTTCAAAATGGGGATGGAGGAGCGTAAAATTATATGGTATCCAAGGGATACCTATGGCTTTTATCCTTGACAAATCCGGTACAATCGTTGCAAGGAATATTCGAGGGTTTGAAGCTTGGGATAAGGTTTTTTCAGAAAATCTTAAATAATTCAAGGTAATAATCACAACTAAATCTGACAATGCGATATGTTTTATATTAAATTGTCAGATTTCTTTGTTAAAATAAATCCTTATTAGGCACTGTTCGTGATTTTGTACATAAGCCGGATTTGTTTTTTTAAAAACTTTATTTACATTTGTGTTCAAATATGTTTAAATGATTCATCTACACCATACTCCATTCCCCTTCGGGGTGCATATTTTTCTCTTTTAGCCCAAGGAGTATTTATTGTAGATTTTTTCCAATTATTCAAATTAATATCTAAAATAAACCCCGATTAAAATCTTGGTTTATTTGTAGTTATTATCTGTTTCATACTTCATTAAACATTTAAACATTATGAATTACAAAGAAAAAAACAGGGTATTAGTTACCCTTGTGGGTCTAATCAAAGAAAACTCAAGTCAAATTATTGAGACCAACATCAAAGACATTAATTCCTCTACCGGTAAAAATATGGCTTTGATTGAAAGATTAAAGATTGATTCCAACAAAATTGAAGGGATGGTACGTTCCCTTGAGTCAATAATTAAACTTAATGATCCGGAGGGCAAGATTCTTCAGGAATATAACCATACAAACGGATTGAAAATTGTAAATAGGTGTGTTCCATTTGGTAATGTATTAATACTATATGAGTCAAGACCCGATGTAACAATTGAAGCTGCAGCTCTGGCTTTTAAATCGGGAAACAGAGTCTTATTAAAAGGAGGCAAAGAGGCAATCAACACAAACCTATTTCTCATCAAACTGTGGAAAAGAGCTTTGCACAAATGCAATCAAGATATAAATTGCATTGAATATCTTGACTTTAATCGATCTGAAATTCAAAAAGTAATAAAAGGTGAGATGATGAATATAGATCTCATTATTCCAAGAGGAGGAGAAGGTTTAATCAATTATATTACTAAAAATAGTACAATTCCGATTATTGCAGGCGGCAGAGGTAATAATTTTCTATACATACATTCCAGGTGTAATCTCAGTATTGCCATCAATATAATATTAGATGGGAAAACGAGGATAGGAGTATGTAATGCATTAGATAATATACTTATTGACAAGAGTTTGCCTGATTTAAATCAAAGTATTGATATCATAATAGATAACCTCTGGAAAAGAGGAATAGAGGTTATTGATTTCACGAATATAAACATTGCCGGGTCTCCGCTTAAAGATGGAGTTTTAAAAGCACTGGAAGAGGAGTTCCTCTCCAAAAAGATATTAATAGGAGTTGTTAATTCACAAACAGAGGCAATATCCATAATTAACAGACACTCCGGGAAACATTCTGCAACAATAATTACAGAGTGCAAAAAAGCGGCTGAAGAGTTTATGGAACAAACAGATTGCGCCGTAGTATATCATAATGCCTCTACAAGATTCTCCGATGGCGGCGAATTCGGTTTAGGTGCAGAGATTGCCATAAGCACGCAAAAGCTCCATTTTCGAGGACCGATAGGTTTAGAGCAATTTGTTACCAACAAATGGTTTGTTTTTGGAAATGGTCAGGTCAGAAATTTGGTAGTTAATTAAAATTTCGATTATGAAGAAGAGAGTAGTTATTAAAATAGGCACATCAACACTTACCGCCGGGACAAAAAGAATTCTATATAGTAAAATTGAAGATATCGCCTGCCAGATAGAGAAAGTTAACGCCTCTTTTGATGTTGTAATTGTAACATCAGGCGCTATTGCTGCAGCCAGGCAATACGTAGAGATAGACGGATTCTGCAAGAATATTGAATCAAAGCAGGCAATGGCATCAATCGGCCAACCAAAATTAATGAGAATTTATGATGAAATTTTTTCAAGATTCGGTCTTAAAATCTCTCAGTGCTTAATGACATACAGAGATTTTGAAAATGAAACTTCAAGGGAGAATACCAGAAATACCATTAATAAACTATTAGAATACGGATATGTCCCTGTCGTTAACGAGAACGACACTGTTGCCGTAGAAGAGATAGTGTTAGGAGACAATGATAAATTATCTGCACTTGTCGCCCTTGCAATTAGCGCAGATCTGTTGGTGCTTGCATCAGATATAGACGGCCTTTTTGATTCAAATCCTAAAATCAATAATCGGGCAAGATTAATTAAAAATGTATCTAATATCTCTGATGTGTACACTTGTGCCGATTCAAATAAATCTGAACAGGGGACAGGAGGAATGCTTTCGAAATTTCAAGCAGCACAATTATGTATGGAGAGCGGAATCGAAATGTGGATTGTCAATGGAGGTTACAACAACTTTTTTATAGATGCCCTTGATGGCAGAATATGTTATACACAATTTAAAATATAATCTTAAAAGATACAGATATATTAAACAACCATGAGAAATTATGTCAACTATTACAGTACAATTGAAAATAAAACACTTAAACATGGGTTCATCGGATACGGGAACGCCATAAAGGCAATACACCGCGGGCTCTCCACTCAAGGTGAAACACTATTTGGATATTACTCAAGAAGAGGAGAGTACCCGTGGCTTGACAGATACTCTTCCATTAAAGAACTGGTAGATAATTCAAACATTATATGGCTTGGAATAAAACCCCAGAATCTGGGAGAAATTTTAAGCGGCTTAAAGAGTGCTTCTCTGGAAAATAAAGTGATCATCTCCATTATTGCCGGTAAAAGTATTGAGCTTATTGAGCAAGAATTGGGCAATAAGATTCCAATAATCCGGATAATGACAAATTTAGCGATTGAGTTTGGAAGCTCTGTTACAGCTTATTCAACCAACGGGATTAAAACGCCTGACAGAGACAAGCTTTTAAAAACATTAAAAAAATGTGGCGTTTTGGTGGAGATGGAAGAGCAGAATTTCGATCTTTTTACGGCAATTTTTGGAAGCGGTCCTGCATTTCTGTTAAAATTTATAGATGTAATGAAATCAAAGATGGCCGGGACAGGCGTTAATGAGAGTGTGTTAAACAGAATGCTGATCTCACTCATTTACGGTACAGCCGATTATTTGGATAACTATTGTGATCAACTAAGTATCGACACTCTTATTAAAAAAATTGCAAGTAAAGGAGGTACCACCGAAGCAGGATTGAATCATATGACAAGTTGCAAGATTGATGGAATATTCGAGCAGGTTCTGGAAATTGCCCAAAAAAGGGGAGTACAATTAAACAAGTATTAACCACACTCTGTAGTAAGATTAAAGTTCATTTCTTTTTACTATCTTTGCAGCCGTTTTTAAAAAATGTGATTGAGATGAATCTGGAGAAGCATTTTGCACCTTTTCGTAAAAATACTATTGGCTGGGATGCCACAATTAAAACTCCATACGGAGTTAAACCTCTTGTATATGCCGATTGGATTGCCAGCGGCAGGTTGTATGCACCAATTGAGGAGTTAATGCAAAAAAGGATTGGTCCCATGGTTGCCAATACCCACTCGGAGTCAAGTGATACCGGCATGATCATGACCAACATCTATAAGATGTCTCATAAGATCATAAAAAACCATGTGAATGCTGCTGCAGATGATATAATAATGACATACGGTTCGGGAATGACAACTGCAGTGAACAAGTTGCAGAGGATTCTGGGACTGAGAATTCCGGAAAGAGCAAAAGGGTTCTGCTGCCTCAAACCAGAAGAGAAGCCGGTTGTATTCATCACCCACATGGAGCACCACTCAAACCACACTTCGTGGCTTGAGACTATTGCAGATGTTGTGGTATTGGAGCCAACCGATGATTTATTGGTTGATCCCGGGATGTTACGTAAAGAGATAGTTAAGTATGAGGACCGCCCACTCAAAATAGGCGCCTTCTCTGCCTGCTCCAACGTTACAGGAATTATACCTCCATATTATGAGCTTTCAAGAATAATGCACGAACACGGAGGTGTCTCTTTTGTTGATTTCGCGGCATCTGCACCCTATGTAGAGATTAATATGCACCCTGCCGACCCTATGGAGCGCCTCGATGCCATCTTCTTTTCACCTCATAAATTCCTCGGAGGCCCCGGAAGCGCCGGAGTCCTCATAATGAATACAAATCTTCACAAAAATTATGCCCCTGACACATCTGGAGGAGGAACAGTTGACTGGACAAACAGATGGGGTAAATACAAATATGTAGACGATATTGAAGCGCGCGAAGACGGCGGTACTCCCGGGTTCCTGCAATCCATACGGGCTGCACTCTCAATCAAGGTTAAAGAGGAGATGGGCTGCGAAAATATTCTCAAAAGAGAACATGAGATCTTAGAAAAAGTATTCAAAGAACTTCGTCAAATACCTGGTTTAATAATCCTTGCCAACAATGTAGAGGATAGAATAGGCGCTGTCTCATTCTATATTGAGAATGTCCATTTTAACCTGGTAGTGAGACTTCTAAACGACCACTTTGGAGTTCAGGTAAGGGGAGGATGCTCTTGTGCCGGCACCTATGGACACTACCTGCTTCATGTTGATTATATGACCTCAAAAGCCATTACAGATAAGATCAACACCGGTGATCTCTCAGAAAAACCGGGCTGGGTAAGGCTCTCTATACACCCTACCATGGCCGGTAAAGAGGTAGATTACATCCTGAATGCCATTAAGGAGGTTGCAGCCAATGCAGATAAATGGGGAATAGACTATGAATACGATGCTCATATTAATGATTACGTACATAAACACTTCCCAAGAAAGGCCCCCGAACATTATGTAAAATGGTACGACTTGGATGAATTCGCCCGTGAATGCAAAGGAGCTTGTCCCATAACCAATTTAGCAGCAAAAATTAAAAGATTATTCAAAGGGGTTTAAAAAACCCCTTTTTTAATTATCCAGGTTATACTTCTCAATCTTTGCATTAAGAGTAGGTCTTGTAATTTCCAAAATTCTTGAAGCTTCCAGTTTGTTCCAGTTAAGCTGATCCAATACTCTCTTAATATGTTCCTTCTCGATATCGGCCAAAGATCTCAGTTCAAACGGCTCTGTCTCTCTCTTAACCATTAAAGACAACCTGTCGTTGATAATAATATTTTCCTTCTCCAGAACATCACTTTTAGCCATTACAACTGCTTGCATAAGCGTATTCTCAAGCTCCCTCACATTACCGTACCAATCATGAGCCTCCAGCATCTCGATAACTCCCTCTCCGATTTTTCTTATCTCTTTGTTATATCTCTTGTTTAATTTATTAAGGAAATGGACTACCAAATCTTCTATATCTGCCTTGCGTTCTCTCAAAGGGGGTAGTGTAATTGTAAAGACCTTGAGCCTGTAGTAAAGGTCTTCCCTAAATTTTCCCTCTTTAATAAGCTCTTCCAGGTTCTTATTTGTTGCAGTTATAATTCTTGCTTTCATAGGTATGGTTGATTCCCCTCCCACTCTTTCAAATTCGAGCTCCTGAATAACTCTTAGCAGCTTGACCTGGGTGTTTAATGAAACCTCTGATATCTCATCAAGAAAGATTGTACCCTCACCGGCAAGTTCAAATTTACCTTTTTTATCACGGATAGAGTCTGTAAAGGCCCCTTTGACGTGACCAAACAGTTCGCTTTCCAGGAGAGTCTCTGTAAGTGCACTACAGTTTACGACAACCAGAGGCTCATCTTTGGTGATACCCGAATAATGAATAAGCCTGGCAATCAATTCTTTTCCAGTTCCCGTCTCTCCTTGTATCAAAACATTGACCTTGTTCATGGAGATAAGACCAACATTCTTAAAGATCTCCTTCATCTTCCTGGTTTTACCTATCAGCAGATTGTTCCCGATATCATCAAATTTCTTTGGCTCTTCATGTATGATTTTTGTAAGCATTGCGCTCTGTTTAACAGAGTGAAGCGCTCTCTCTACAATGTTTTTGAGCGTACCAGGATTAACAGGTTTCTCCAGGAAATCAAATGCCCCATGCTGTATAGACTTAATTGTAAGTGCAATATCTCCATATCCGGTAAGCATGATTAAAGGAATGCCCAGTTTTAATGCACGCATCTCTGCAAGCAACTCAAGGCCGTTTTTAATGGGCATGAAGTAATCGGAAATAACTACATCCGGATTCTCTTTAAGTATAAGCTCCATTCCCTTCTCTCCGTTCTCAGCCTCAACAATATTGTAGCCCTCTTTTTTAAGAACAGTGCCAATAACTTTTCTTAATAATCTATCATCGTCAATAACAGCAATTTTCCCCATATTTATATTATTGTTTTAAAATACTCCACACTGTACACCACTGTTTTTACAATCTTATCGACGGTTTCATCCAGATTATCCATTTCACTACCACTCTTACTTATTATTTTAACATCATTAACAATAGACGTAACGCCCAACATTGCCAGTTCAGTAGCAAGAGAATGTGTCACAGATTTCAATCTCTCAAAGTCGCGGGACTCTACGCTCTCTCTAAGGCTTTTTAAAGTTTCTGGCGACTCCTCGATAAATATCGAAATAATCTCCTTCAAGGTCTCTGTGTCGTCCCCTACCATCTCTTTTAGATACCTCAAGTCTGGTAGCGGAATTTTTCCATTTAAAATTTCTTCTCTCATAACTCCCGATTTTTAACTCTCATGAGCAAATTTAAGTAAAGATTTTTAAATTTAGTGTAAAATTTTTAAACTTTTACATTAAATTGTAATTACTTTTGCACAATTGTGTGAATTTTACGATAAGGTTATGAATATTAAAGAGCGATTGGAGAATAAGATAGTGATCTTAGATGGAGCCATGGGCACCATGATTCAGAATTATAATTTATCGGAAGAGGATTTTAGAGGCAACCGTTTCAAAGAGCATAAATTAATGCAAAAAGGCAACAATGACCTGTTGTCATTAACAAGACCTCATATCATAAAAGAGATTCACAAACAATATCTTGAGGCCGGTGCCGATATTATAACCACAAATAGCTTCAACTCCAATGCAATCTCAATGGCAGATTACGGGATGGAAGAGCTTGTTTATGAATTGAACTACAACTCTGCCAAACTTGCTGTTGAGGCAATTAAAGAGTTTGGTACTTCAATTCGTTTTGTTGCGGGTACTTTAGGCCCAACAAACCGCACCCTTTCAATCTCTTCTGATGTAAACGACCCCGGTGCGCGGGCTATTTCGTTTGATACCTTAACAGATGCATATAAAGAGCAAGTTAGAGGATTGATGGATGGTGGCGTAGATATCCTCCTGGTTGAGACAATCTTTGATACCCTTAATGCCAAGGCTGCCCTCTTTGCGATAAATGCTTTATTTGAAGAGAGAGGAGAAGAACTGCCTGTTATGGTATCGGTCACGCTGGCCGACACAAGCGGAAGAACTCTTACAGGGCAGACTTTAGAGGCTTTCTTAACCTCAGTTTCCCATTTCCCACTCCTGTCAGTAGGGTTAAACTGCGCTTTTGGAGCAGAGCAGTTGCGGCCTTTTGTGAAAGAGTTATCGGAAAAGGCCCCTTTCTTCACATCTGCCCATCCCAATGCAGGGCTACCTAATCAATTTGGAGAATATGATCAGGACCCTCTCTTTATGGCTTCTGTTATTGAAGAATTTGTAAAGAACAGATGGGTCAATATTATTGGCGGCTGTTGCGGCACAACACCTGCCCACATAAAGGAAATAGCCTCTGTTGTAAAGAGATACAATCCTCGTACAATTCCTCAGATTGAAAGAGATACGCAGCTTAGCGGCCTTGAACTTTTAACAATCAACCCTTTGACAAACTTTGTTAATGTGGGAGAGAGGACCAATGTATCGGGCTCCAGGAAGTTTGCCCGGCTAATCAGAGAAGAGAGGTACAATGAAGCCCTTGCAGTTGCACGGGAGCAGGTTGAGGGAGGTGCGCAGATAATTGATATCTGCATGGATGAAGCTATGCTCGACTCTGCCAATGCAATGGTTAAGTTTGTAAACTTAGTGATGTCCGAACCAGATATAGCACGACTTCCTCTTATGATTGACTCCTCCGATTGGAACGTAATTGAGAGCGGCCTCAAATGTATTCAAGGTAAATCAATCGTAAACTCAATCAGTCTGAAAGAGGGAGAGGAGCTATTCCTTGAAAGAGCAAAAAAGATAAGAAGGTATGGCGCTGCAACTGTAGTGATGCTCTTTGACGAGAAGGGACAGGCAGATACTTTCGAAAGAAGGGTTGAGGTGGCCTCAAGATCTTATAATCTGCTTGTAACCAGATTAAATTTTCCTCCGGAAGATATTGTCTTTGACCCCAATATACTTGCAATAGCCACCGGGATTGAGGAGCACAACAACTACGCTGTTGACTTTATTCAAACCGTTGCCTGGATAAAAGAGAATCTGCCCTATGCAAAGGTAAGCGGAGGGGTAAGTAATCTCTCCTTCTCCTTTAGAGGAATGGATACCATACGGGAGGCGATGCACTCGGTCTTCCTCTACCATGCGATTAATGCAGGTCTCGATATGGGCATAGTAAATCCGGGACTTTTACAAGTCTATAGTGAAATACCGGAAGAGCTTTTACAATTAACCGAAGATGTTGTTCTTAACAGAGGGGCTGATGCTACCGAAAAATTAATTGCCGCGGGCGAACGCATGGCCGGCAAAGAAGGTGATGAGCCTGGCGTCAAATTTCAGGAATGGAGAAGCCTCCCTTTAAACGAGCGGATAAAACACTCGTTGATTAAGGGATTGGATGAGTTTATTGATGCAGATATGGGCGAGGCAAGAGCTGTGTACAGCAAAGGGCTTGAGATAATTGAAGGACCGCTAATGGATGGGATGAATGAGGTAGGCGAGCTGTTCGGCTCCGGGAAGATGTTCCTTCCACAAGTTGTTAAGAGCGCCAGGGTGATGAAAAAGGCCGTATCTTTTTTGGCTCCATACATTGAAGCAGAGAGGAAAGACGGAGAAAGGAGGAGTGCCGGAAAACTTCTAATGGCAACCGTAAAGGGTGATGTCCACGACATTGGGAAGAACATCGTTAGCGTTGTGCTCTCTTGCAATAATTATGAGATAATTGACCTTGGGGTAATGGTTCCTGCCGAACAGATTTTAGACAGGGCAATTGAAGAAAAGGTAGATTTCATTGGACTTAGCGGCCTTATAACCCCCTCTTTGGAGGAGATGGTCAATGTTGCAAAAGAGATGGAGAGGCGTGGAGTTTCTATACCATTGCTTATTGGAGGAGCAACCACATCTGAGGTTCATACCGCTGTTAAGATTGCAGCACAATATTCCGGCGCTGTGATCCATGTCAAAGATGCATCCAAAGCAGCAGGGGTTCTCTCCACTTTATACGGAGCTGAAAGAGAAAACTATATCAAATCTCTTACACTAAAGAATCTAACTTTAAGAGAGGAGCATAACGCACGAAAAGCGGCAAAAACTCTTATAAGCTATAAAGAGGCATTGGAAAATAGATTAAAATTGGATTGGAGTAATTATGAGACCCCCGCTCCTAAAAAAAGTGGAGTGTACACAATAAATGAGATACCGCCCGATACCCTTATTAACTACATAGACTGGACCTTCTTCTTCTTTGCCTGGAAGCTTACAGGACGATACCCGGCCATCTTTAACGATCCCGTTAAGGGAGAAGAGGCAAAGAGGTTATACCAGGATGCTCTTACCCATCTTGAACTTATCAAAGAGCAGGAGTTGATTACTGCTAAAGGCGTTTATGGTCTCTTTCCTGCAGCTTCGGCAAAAGATGATATCATTGTATGGTTGTCTGATAAAGAAAAGGTTACCTTCAATTTCCTGAGAAATCAAGAGCTAAAAAAGAGTGGTGCCCCAAACCTCTCGCTTGCAGATTTCATAAAACCTGTTGCAGATAATCACTCCGAAGAGAATTCAACATTTTCTGCCTATCGTGATTATATGGGGCTCTTTGTAGTGTCATCAATAATAGATGAAACAAAACTGGCTGCCTACAAAGAGGATGATTACTCTACCATAATGATTCGCATTCTCAGTGACAGGATTGCAGAGGCTGCTGCAGAGTGGTTGCACGAGCAGGTCAGAAAAGAGTATTGGGGTTATGCTGCCCAAGAGGATTTTACAAAGGAGGAGCTCTTTACTACCAAATACAGGGGTATAAGACCCGCACCAGGATATCCGGCCTGTCCCGAACACAGCGAAAAGGTAAAGATCTTCTCACTATTGGAGGCAGAGCAGAGGATTGGGGTAAAACTTACCGTAAACTACTCAATGGTTCCTGCCTCGTCGGTTTGCGGTTACTACTTCTCGCATCCGGAATCTGCCTATTTCAACGTGGGAAAAATTGATACAGATCAACTGGCTCTCTATGCCCAAAGAAAAGACCTCTCTATAGAGGAGGCCTCTGTACTGCTCTCTCCAAACCTTTGACTTTAAATAATTATTAATACCTTTGTTAGTTTGTTAACACATTTGTTAAACCACTAAACAGAATGAATGTAATTGAAAAGATCAGGAGCGCAACAAGCCCTCTTTTCACTTTTGAGCTGTTACCGCCTCTCAAGGGACACAGTCTTGAGAAACTGTACGCCTCAATTGAGAATCTCTTAGAGTTTGAACCTGCATATATAAACTTCACCTCGCACAGGAATGAGACACTTTACAGAGAGAGGCCGGATGGCTCTGTTGAGAAAAGAGTAACCAGGGTTCGCCCCGGCACAATTGCGCTTGCCGCAGCCGTTAAATATAAGTATGACATCACAGTTGTACCACACATCTTATGTGGCGGATTCACCAGAGAGGAGACGGAGAATGTTCTTATAGAGATGAACTTCCTGGGAATTGATGACGTTCTTGCCCTTAGAGGAGACCCTCCAAAAGGGAGCCGGATGTTTATTCCGGAGAAAGAGGGGCACCGAAATACCAATGAGCTGGTTGAGCAGATTGTCAATCTTAATAATGGGAAATATCTGGACTCTTCATCGGACAATCGTGCAGCTACCAATTTCTGTATTGGCGTGGCAGGTTATCCCGAAAAACATTTTGAAGCTCCCAATATGGAGGCAGATCTGGATTTTTTAAAGAGAAAAGTTGATGCAGGTGCCAACTATATAGTTACTCAGATGTTTTTCGATAATGAGAAGTTTTACCGCTTTAGAGATAAGTGCAAAGAGATTGGAATTACTGTTCCGGTTATCCCCGGAATAAAGCCGATATCTGCATTGAACGACATTAAATTATTGCCTCAAACTTTTCACATTGATTTGCCTCAGGATCTTTATAATAGTATTTTCTCCTGCAAGAATGACGAGGAGGCAAGGGAAGCGGGAGTAGAGTGGGCAACCATGCAGTCAAAAGATTTAATCAGAAATGGCGTTCCCGGTATTCATTACTACACGTTGGGACGTTCCGACAATATTGCAAAAATAATTAAGGCATCATATTAAAAAGAGATTGAGATGAAAGATTATAAAGTAGCAGATATTACTTTGGCCGGATTCGGCAGAAAAGAGATTGAGATTGCAGAGAAAGAGATGCCCGGCTTAATGGCAATAAGAGAGAGATACAGCAGCTCCAGGCCCCTGTCGGGGGCAAGAGTTATGGGCTCATTACATATGACAATTCAGACTGCTGTTTTGATTGAAACGCTCAAAGAGCTTGGAGCTGAGGTTAGATGGTGCAGTTGTAACATTTTTTCAACACAAGACCACGCCGCAGCTGCCATAGCTGCAGCCGGAACTCCCGTATTTGCCTGGAAAGGCGAGACCTTAGCCGAATACTGGTGGTGTACCGAGAGGGCGCTCGATTTTGGCAACGGACTTGGCCCCAATCTTATTGTGGATGACGGCGGAGATGCCACTCTAATGCTTCACAGGGGGTATTTGGCAGAGGAGGATGCTGCTGTTTTGAATAAAACAGCAGATACAGAGGATGAAATAGAGCTTAATAATGTCCTTAAAAGGATACTTAAAGAGAGTCCGGACAGATGGCATAAATCGGCACCGGAGATAAGGGGCGTTTCTGAGGAGACCACTACAGGGGTTAACCGTTTGTACCAAATGTTGGAACAAGGCAAGCTTCTCTTCCCGGCATTCAATGTAAATGATTCCGTAACAAAATCTAAATTCGATAACCTCTACGGATGCAGAGAGTCTCTTGCAGACGGGATTAAACGGGCGACAGATGTAATGATTGCGGGTAAGGTGGTTGTTGTAGCAGGTTATGGAGATGTGGGTAAGGGATGTGCACAATCTATGCGCAGCTACGGAGCAAGGGTGATAATTACCGAAATTGATCCTATCTGTGCGCTTCAGGCGGCAATGGAGGGATACCGGGTTATGACCATGGAGGAGGCCGTTAAAGAGGGTAATATCTTTGTTACTGCTACCGGGAACAAAGATGTAATAACGGCAAAACATATGCAGATGATGAGGGACCAATCAATTGTATGCAACATAGGCCATTTTGACGATGAGATACAGGTTGCTGCACTTGAAAAGATAGAGGGTATTAAGAGAATCAATATCAAACCACAAGTTGACAGATACCTTTTCCCTGGCGGACACTCTATTTTTCTTTTAGCTCAAGGCAGGTTGGTCAACCTCGGTTGTGCAACAGGGCATCCTTCATTCGTGATGAGCAACTCTTTTACAAACCAAACTCTTGCACAAATTGAGCTCTGGAAAAACAGATATGAAACAGGAGTTTATATGCTTCCTAAACATCTGGACGAAGAGGTGGCCAGGCTGCATCTGGAACATCTGGGTGTTAAACTTACTATCCTTACAAAAGAGCAGAGCGACTACATTGGCGTTCCCGTTAATGGTCCGTTCAAACCCGGACATTACAGATATTGACAATCAGATTAGTTTATTTGAAGGGCTTTAAGTAATCTCGCTTTAAATACAATAGGTTCAAAAGGTTTTGTAATGAAGTCTCTTGCCCCTTTTTGTAATGTTGCAATCTTTAGGGAGGTACTATTATCGTTTGACAACATAATGAAAGGAATTGATTTTAGCTCTGCTCTCTCTTTTACGTATGTAAGAAACTCAATGCCGGTCATCTTTGGCATATATACATCTGATAGAATCAAATGGGGGCGATTACCTTCCTCCAGCCAGGAGATTGCTTGCCGGGGATTATTAAAACAGATAAATTCAAACAGATCTGAAACGTAAACCTGTATTATCTTGGTTATTACATATGAATCTTCTACTATTAATAATTTTTTTAACATCTGAAAATATCTATTTATCCCTATCTTGTTGGGATACTAAAACTAAATGTCGAACCTTTTCCCTCCTGAGATTTAAAAGTTAGCTCTCCCCCTATTCTTGTGATAAACTCCTTTGCTATGAGAAGTCCCAGACCTGCCCCCTCTTCATTACCCGTACCAAAACTTGTGAAATGAGAATTTGAGTCAAACAATAATCTCTTTTTATCTTCACTTATACCGGTACCTCTGTCTATAACATCAACCACCACTCTTTTGTTCTCATCTTTTATGACAATATCAATTTCTGAATTGTCAAAGCTGAATTTAATGGCATTACTTATAAGATTCCTTAAGGATGTTTTTAACATGTCAATATCAAGCCGGGCGCTCTTGTTTGTTGATCCAATGATATTGATTTCAATATTTTTAAGCTTGGCAACGCTCTGTTGAACTGCTACAACACCATTGATTACACTCATAACATCAACATCATCCTGAAATACCGTGTTAAGACGTCCGGTTTGACTTTTTGCCCATTTAAGAAGATTATCCAACAGATTGAAGCTGTCTTCTGTAAGGCGGTTAGCGGTTATAAGCATTTCATAAATATCCTCATCAAGGCACTCCTTTGGTATTCTGCTAACAAGTACCTCCATCACCATTCTTATTGATGCTATGGGAGACCGCAAATCATGTGCAATAACTGAATAGAGCTTATCCCTGTTATAAATTGTCTTTTTAAGCTCCTCCGTTTGAGCCGATATTGTTTTCTTTGCATAAATAAGGGATATCTGGTGATTTAATCTGGTAAGAAGTTCATCCTTATTGAAAGGCTTTGACACATAATCTGCAGCTCCAAGCCTGAAACCCTGTACAATATCCTCTGTTGAATTCAAAGCAGAGAGGAAGATGATAGGGATTCCCGCTTTATCAGGCGTATTTTTCAACCTTCTGGCAACTTCATGGCCATCCATTATGGGCATCATAATATCAAGAAGGATAAGATCGGGATTGTATTTATCAATCATCTCCAAAGCCTCTTTACCATCTTTTGCCGTCAATGTTTTATATCCTGCTCTTGAAATCAGTAACTTCAGGAGAAAAATATTAGCCTCTACATCATCTACAATAAGAATAGTATAATCTGAATTATTTACTTCCATTACTTCCATTACCTCTTTTACCTGATTTACGAAAATATTCGATTGTTTTTAAAAGTCCTTGTTCAAGTTCTACAACAGGTTCCCACCCCAGAATCTCTTTCGCATATAAAATATCGGGCCTTCTCTGTTTAGGATCATCTCCTGATTTTTCTTCATAGATAATTCCTGATGCTGAACCGCATAATTCAATAATCTTTAAAGCAAGCTCTTTTATTGTTATCTCGTAAGTATTACCAATATTGACAGGTCCGGTTACTGACCTGTCTGTTCTCATCAACCTGACCATGCCCTCAATCAGATCATCTATGTATTGAAAGCTCCGGGTTTGAGAGCCATCTCCATAAATAGTTATATCCATACCCTTTAGCGCCTGAGTTATGAAGTTTGATACCACACGGCCATCGTTAGGGTGCATATTAGGGCCATAGGTATTAAAGATTCTTATAATCTTTATATTAACTCCATTCTGCCTGTAATAATCCATAAAAAGGGCCTCTGCACAGCGCTTCCCCTCATCATAGCATGATCTTATACCAATGGGATTCACATTCCCCCAGTATTCTTCGGGTTGAGGATTTACACTGGGATCGCCGTAAACATCGCTGGTGGAGGCTTGAAGCACTTTTGCTTTAACCCTTTTGGCAAGACCCAGCATATTTATAGCTCCAATCACAGATGTTTTTATAGTCTTTATGGCATTGTACCTGTAATGAACCGGTGAAGCAGGACAGGCAAGATTGTAAATTTCATCAACCTCTGCAACAAATGGCATAGTTATATCATGGCGGACAAGCTCAAAGTTTGGTAAACCAATCAGGTGCGCAATATTTTGTTTAGACCCAGTAAAGAAATTATCGAGGCAGATAACATCATTACCCTCCTTGATAAGCCTTTCACATAAATGAGAGCCTATAAACCCAGCTCCGCCTGTCACCAGCACCCTTTTCATATAACTTTAGACAAATACCCTTGTTCTACTCGTACAAATAGAACAAAGATAATTAAAAGAATTATGGTTTATATAAGGATTATCTTCTCATAGCGGCAATTTCTCTAATAGCGACAATTGCTGCATCAATTTCCTCTTCTGTTGTAAAGGCGCCAATACTCATTCTTACCGTTCCATGAATATCCATAGTACCAATGTGTTCGTGTACAAGGGGAGCACATTGCAACCCTGTTCTCACTGCAATATTGTAGTCCACATCCAACATTGTACCTACATCTCCCGCTACAAATCCTTCAATGTTAAATGAAAGGACAGGATTATGATTGTTCCTGCCATTTGCACAATAGGTTATTACGCCGTCAGTCTCTTTTGCTGCATTACATAGTTTATCCCACAAATCCATCTCTCTTTTGTGGATATTCATAATACCCTCCTGCTGAATCCACTTAACACCTGCATATAGTCCTGCCACTCCCAACATATTCAGAGTTCCGTATTCAAGACGATACGGATACTCATCAAGATGGGTTTTCACAGCCGATCTCACGCCTGTTCCCCCAGCTCTTGTATGCTTGATTTCAATCCCTTCTCTTACGTATGAACCGCCTATTCCTGTTGGCCCCATAAGGCATTTATGTCCGGTAAAACAATAAACGTCAACATTTGAAGCCTGCATGTCAAAATCAACAGCACCAGCTCCCTGGCTACCATCCACAACAAAGATTACCCCTTTCTCCTTACAAATTTTACCAATCTCTGCTATTGGTTGTATTGTACCTAAAACATTTGAGCAATGGGTTACTATTACGAATTTTGTATTCTTTTTAATGGCTTTTCTTATATCTTCCGGATCCACAAAACCATCATTATCAAATGGGAGATAGGTTACATCAATCATACCACTCTGCTCATTAACATAGAGTGGCCTAAGTACCGAGTTGTGCTCTAACTTTGTGGTAATAACATGATCCCCCTTCTCTATAAGCCCGTATATTATCAGATTCAGAGAATCTGTAGCATTATAACTGAATGTCAATCTATTATGATCTTCACCTCCGTTAAAGAGCTTTGTTAAAAGCTTCCTTGTTGAGTTAACAATCTCTTCTGTCTCCAAAGCTGCATCAAAGCCCGATCTTCCGGGACTTACACCCTTTGTTCTGTAAAAGGAGTTCATAAAATCATAAACCACATCTGGTTTTGGAAAGCTGGTAGCGGAATTGTCCAAGTAAATAAGTTTTGCCATCTTAAGATAGTTTTAAAGGTATAGTTCATTTATTTTTCTATGACCAAAGCATCGGCTACTACCTCTGCTATTGTCTTGATAGTAACTCCCAGCTTATAGGTATGGTTGATCTGGAGCAATTGGTCCACACAATTATGGCAAGGGGTAATTACAATTTTCGCCCCGGTTGCCGAAATCTGATCTGCTTTGATCTTTCCAATTTTCAACCGTCTCTCATTATATTCACTCATAGCCAGTGCGCCTCCGCCCCCTCCGCAGCAGAAGTTATCTTCGCCGTACGGAGTCATCTCAACCAGATTCTCAACCGAACAGTCAACAATAAATCTAAGTTCCCTCATAAGTCCCCCGCTTCTTATCAGATTACACGGGTCGTGGATTGTATGAATCTCTTTATTTAAAGATTTATCAACTTTTATCCTTCCTGTTCTTATGTATTCTCCAATTAAATCTACAACTGTTATGTTGTCGAAATCATATTTTTTATTCAAATAATTTGGGCCCTCCCAGCGATGAGCTCTTGAACCGTGTCCGCATTCACCCAGAATTAGCCTCTTACCTCTGAGTTTGTGTATCTCGTCATAGAGATAAGCAGATATTTGAGCAGCCTCTTTTAGGTTACCGTTGAAGAATCCGTAATTAGTTACATCATAAAATTTTGAAGATAGGGTCCAGCTCTCTTTTGCAGCATAGAAGACCTTGGCTATGGCACCGATTGAGAGAGGGAAGAACTTAGGCTCCCTCGGATTAAGAGTATAAAAGATATCTTTATCATATTCATCAAGAGGAATTCTCGCATTTTCATCTCCCATTTCATCTATCAGCTCCTCCTCCATCCATTTGATTGTATCAACAAACTCCTCGGTAGGAATTGCCATATTATTCCCGGTATTGATTGCTGCATCTACAGTTGATTGTAAAGTTTCCGGTACCAGATCCATTATGGCCAGCATCTCCCTCCCTTTTCTCACCACATATGGTATATCTACACCTATAGAACAGTGCTTTACACATCTCCCGCACATGGTGCATGCTCCAAAAAGGAGATCAATCATCTTCTCTTCCATCTCTTTATCTAAATCCCTGGCACCAAAAACCGTAGGGGCTATTTTCCCGCTTTTTGTGTAGTACCTCCTATAAAGAGAAGAGACCAAATCTACCTTAACTGACGGAACAAATTTAGCCTCCCCTAATGCCTTATAATACATGCAACTATCGGCACAAAGCCCGCATCTCACACAAGAGTTGAGGTGAGTTATCAATTTACTGTCTCCTCCCGGCTTGAGCAGTTCAAGTGCGAGTTCCTTTTTATCTATCGTTTTATCTCTATTCATATTCTGTTTTTACGAACTGTTGGCCATGCATTTCTCCTGCCGTAAAAGAATCCGAGATGGATTCTGGCGAAAAAGAAATATAGCACATGTTTTGTTTTTCCAAAAGGCATCCATAAAAAAAGGGCTGTCATTACAATATAGTAAAAGGGAGCCGCAGCCCAGTAGATATAAGCAACAGTTGCTATTTGTGCAAGCGTTGTTAGTATGTTTGAGATATAATCATCGGCAATGGAGAGCATTTTCAGTTCCGGTGAGATAAACCGTTTAATCAAAATCGAGATCCCGGCTATCGCAGAAACCGAAAAGAGTAAAATGAGAGCATAATTAACGAACTGTGGTGTATCAATAGCAAAGAAACCAGAGATAATAACCCAAACAAAAAAGAGAATAGAGGTGAAAATCCCTGCATGATACAACAGACCGGCAGTATATGTGGGCAGATGAAGATAGGCCGATTCTTTAGCTGTTGGAGACATAGCCCCTGTAAAAGAGTAAATAATGCCTTTCTTAACACTCCCTATCTGCTGAGACAGATCTTTTGGCATACCCAAAGAGAGCAAATAAACAAGCCTGTATGTGAAAACTCCAACACATACAAAAGCGCTAAAGAGCGCTAAATAAGTGTACCATTCCATAAGTTATGATTAAACGCATCCGTCCGGTTTTGGCAATCCGGCAACCTTACATGCGCCGCGGGCGGGTCCCAAAGGGAAAAGTTCATATATCTCTCTTAGTTTAAGACCGGCCTCCTGACATATCTTTCTTATCATAGGTGCATTTCCATGCTCTTCAAAATTATCTCTGATGATTTTTATAACTGCCCAATGTTTATCATTAAGCTCTTTTATACCATCTGATTTTGCAAAAAGCTCCGCAACTTCTCTATTCCAGATGGTAGGGTCGGTAAGAAAACCGTCCCCGTCAACGTTAAAAACTCTTCCTTCAATCTCTAATGTAGCCATTTTCTTTTTTTTTCTTACTTTTGCGTTGACGAAGATAGTAAAATTATGAAAATACAATAGCTTTGTACCCCTTTTTTTCGAAATTTTTATAAACAACATTATTATGACAGATCTTGAAATTGCTAAAAAAGTTAAGATGAAACCAATTGGTGATATTGCAAAACAATTGGGAGTTGACATTGAGGATTTAGAGTTGTTTGGGAAATACAAAGCAAAACTCCCTTTGAAGTATATCAACAAAGATAAATTCGGTAAACTTATACTTGTTTCCGCCATTACACCTACACCTGCCGGCGAAGGCAAAACTACAATGTCAATAGGACTGACGCAAGGCATAAACAGAATAGGCAAACGCTCTACAGTTGTATTGCGTGAACCATCTCTCGGCCCCGTTTTCGGGATGAAAGGCGGTGCAGCCGGGGGCGGTTATTCCCAGGTTCTGCCTATGGAGGATATCAACCTCCATTTTACCGGAGATTTTGCAGCTGTAGAAAAAGCCCATAACTTGCTGGCGGCTCTCATTGACAACAATATTCAAAGCAAAACCCGCTCATTGAACATTGATCCCAGGACAATCTCCTGGAAAAGGGTAATGGATATGAATGACCGCTCTCTAAGATCTTTGGTCTCCGGACTTGGCGGTACAGGCAACGGCATTCCAAGAGAGACCGGTTTTGATATTACCGCAGCCTCAGAAATTATGGCTATTCTTTGTCTTTCAAAGGGCATAGAGGATTTAAAAAGAAGGATTGGCAATATCTATATTGGTACAACCTTTGATAAAAAACCGATTTATGCAAGGGATCTCAATGCCCCCAATGCAATGGCCACTCTTTTAAAAGATGCCATCAAGCCTAATCTGGTACAGACTATCGAAGGAACGCCTGCAATAATTCACGGCGGACCATTTGCAAACATCGCCCAAGGGACCAATACTGTAATCGCAACTCAAACAGCCCTTTCACTGTCAGATTATGTAGTAACAGAGGCCGGATTCGGCTTTGATCTGGGTGGTGAAAAATTCCTGGATATCAAATGTCGCAGTGCTCAGCTTTCGCCTGTTGTTGTGGTTCTGGTTGCTACCGTAAGAGCTCTGAAATATCACGGAGGTCAGGATCTTAAGGAGATCAAGGAGGAGGGAGTTGAATTTCTGAAAAAAGGAATAGTAAACCTTGAAAAGCATATAGAGAACGCCAAACAGTTTAATCTTAAACCTATAGTTGCAATAAACCGGTTTGCTTCCGATACAGAGGCAGAGCTCAATGTTATTCTCGAAAGCTGTAAAAACATGGGAGTGCCCGCAAGTATTGCCGATGTTTGGGGTAAAGGCGGTGAGGGCGCCATAGAACTGGCTCATTTTGTTGTTGATGCTGCTGACTCATCAACTACAGGCTACACTCCTCTTTATCCTCTTGAAGAGAGTGTAGAAAAGAAGGTTGAAGCTGTTGCCAAAAAAGTTTACGGAGCCGATGGTGTGGAGTTTACATCCAAAGCTAAATCAACATTGAAGAAGATATCTGAACTGGGACTGGATAACCTGGCTATCTGTATAGCAAAAACTCAATACTCTCTTTCGGATAATCCTAAGCTTTTAGGAAGACCTAAAGGTTTTAATATTACTGTACGCGATATTGAGATAGCGGCCGGTGCAGGGTTTCTTGTACCTATAACGGGAGAGATTATGAGGATGCCCGGACTGCCTGCTATTCCGGCAGCTGAGAATATCAATATCGACAACGAAGGTAATATCGAAGGGCTATTCTAATGGTTACTGTTTAACTCTTGAGTAGAGCTCCTCTTCAATATTATTCAAAGATAGACCGCAATACTCAAGCAGAACAAGAAGGT
>CAYZPF010000011.1:0-30881 GCA_964479995.1 uncultured Muribaculaceae bacterium
TTCAATTTTGTTGCTGAAGGATGGAGGAAACCGGTAAGAGTAACAAATACCAGCGTCTCTTTATCCTACCAATTGTCGGGAAAGGGAGAGAGAAGGGGCGCCGGCATGGGGTTACCGGAAAAGAAACATGATGGCACGAATAAAGGCGAGTCAGAGTATGTGAGAATTTACAACCATCCGGTTACCGGTGAATATATTCCGGGCGGATGGGTCTATTATCTTGATCCAAGTAACCCTTGGTCATTGAATTTTAACTATAATTACTCCTATAGCCAAAGCTTTAGGACTGTCGCGGGACAATTGAAGAAAATAGACAATCATATGCAAACTCTGGGAATATCGGCACAGATCCGCCTGGGCAAGGATATGAATATTAATCTGAATACCGGGGTAGATTTAATGAAAATGGCTCTTACTACAACTCAGTTCAGTGCGACTTATGATTTGCATTGTTTCTTGATTTCGGTTTCGTGGGTACCCAGCGGAATGTGGGAGAGCTGGAGTTTTAGAATTAATGCTAAGGCAAGTGCTTTAGCAGATTTATTAAAATTTAAAAAGAGTGCGAGCTATTGGGATAGAGGTGGAGGATTTTAATATATAACTTAAAACAATAATGATATGAATAAGAGAGTAATATCTACGTCCAAAGCGCCTATAGCTGTTGGTCCGTACAGTCAGGCAGTGGAAGCAAACGGATTTCTTTTTGTTTCGGGTCAATTGCCTGTAGATGCCACTACCGGTGTATTTGTCGAAGGTGGTTTAAGAGAACAGGCTGTACAGGTTTTTAAAAATGTAGGCTATATCCTGGAAGAAGCGGGCTACAGCTTTAAAAATGTTGTGAAAAGTACAGTTTATCTTACTGATATGAAAGATTTTGCTGTTATGAACGAAATTTATGCTACTTTCTATCCGGAGCCTTATCCTGCAAGAGTGGCATTTGAGGTTGTTGCGCTACCTAAAGGCGCTATGCTGGAGGTGGATGTGATCGCTTCAAAATAACTGTAGTTTCATAGAATTTAAAGTGGGGTTTTCTCCACTTTTTTTTGTTTTTTTAAATAAAAGAGGTAACTTTGCAAAAGTTTTAAATCGATTCGGATATATCAAATCCACACCAAAATAAATCAATGCACGATATACTAGGATTAAGCAGCAAAACTCAGGAAGAGCTTCTTGCTATCGCTAATGACCTTAAGGTAAACAGGGCTAAGAGCATGTCCAGAGAGGACCTTATATATGAAATATTAGATAAACAGGCCGAAATAGGTAGCAGTTCAAATGAACCGTTAAGGAAGAGACCGGTAGTTAGAAGAGAGCCTAAAAAAATAGTTCCCAAACCCATGCCGGCCAAAGGGCCTGCTATTAAGGAATCTGCCGGTAAAGAGTTTCCAGCGAATAAATCCGTAGTAAAGGGGCCTGAAGAAAAGAAAACTGTGAAGGAAGAACCTGTAAAAACTATTGAGAAAGAGCCTGCAAAACCGATAATTAAGGAGCCTGCAAAGGAGATATCTAAAGTACTTAACAAAGATAAGATATCTGATAAAGAGATAGTTAAAGAGCCATTAAAAGTAGTAGCCAAGGAATCTGCCAAAGAGATAGCCAAGGGGCCTGTTAACGGAGAGGCGAAGAATATAGCAAAGGAATTGTCTAAGGTAACTACCGATGAGTCTGTAAAAGAGAGGGTTCTAAGACCTCGCAAGGGAAAGAAGAGTGATGAGAAGAAGGTGCAGACAAAGATGACAGAGAAAGCTAAAGCGCCGGATGAGATTCAGGTTGCAGAGCCGGATGTTGAACAGAGCGTAGGGCAGGATCTTGTGAGCGTAGTACCTGAAGGAGCAAAAATTGAAGAGAATGGCGCTGTTCAGACAAAAGAGAGTGTTAAAAAAGCCTCTCCGGAGCACTCAAAGGAGCGGGAGCATGTCCAAAAAATAAAATTTGAATTTGAAGGTGTTGTCGAGGCTAACGGATGTCTTGAGATTATGCCGGATGGTTACGGTTTTCTGAGGTCATCAGATTACAACTATCTTAACTCCCCGGACGATATTTATGTTTCACAGTCGCAAATCAAACTATATGGTCTTAAGACAGGGGATACCATCATTGGTGAGATTAAACCGCCTAAAGAGGGAGATAAGTACTTTCCTTTGGTTAAGGTAAAGCAGATTAACGGCAGAAGTCCTGAATTTATAAGAGATAGAGTTCAGTTTGATTTTCTAACTCCTCTGTTCCCCGATGAAAAATTTAATATCACTTCTAAAGGTCATAATAATTTATCCACCAGAGTTGTTGATCTGTTTGCCCCGATAGGGAAAGGCCAGAGGGGGCTCATAGTTGCACAGCCAAAGACAGGTAAAACCGTTCTTCTTAAGGATATAGCCAATGCTATTGCCGATAACCATCCGGAGGTCTATCTGATTGTTCTTCTCATTGATGAGAGACCCGAGGAGGTTACCGATATGGCCAGAAGCGTAAGAGGTGAAGTTATTGCCTCTACTTTTGACGAACCGGCAGATAGGCATGTAAAGGTTGCCAACATAGTTCTGGAGAAGGCTAAGAGAATGGTAGAGTGCGGACACGACGTTGTAATTTTACTTGATTCAATTACAAGACTTGCCAGAGCCTTTAATACTGTACAACCCGCATCCGGAAAGGTACTTAGCGGTGGTGTTGATGCCAATGCTCTTCACAAACCAAAACGCTTCTTTGGAGCTGCAAGAAATATTGAGAACGGCGGTTCTTTGACCATTCTGGCCACAGCTCTTACCGATACCGGTTCAAAGATGGATGAAGTTATCTTCGAGGAGTTTAAAGGGACAGGAAATATGGAGTTACAGTTAGATAGAAAACTTACCAACAAGAGGATATTCCCTTCTGTGGATGTGACTCTAAGCAGTACCAGAAGAGAAGACCTTCTGTTTGACAAAGAGACTCTTAACAGAATCTGGATACTTAGAAACTATCTCTCTGATATGAACTCGGTAGAGGCGATGGAGTTTATGAAGAGTCGTCTTGAAAGAACGCAAAGTAATCTGGAGTTCTTACTTTCAATGAATGGAGAATAAAAAGAGAGGGTGGCTTTATTTTTAGCCACCCTCGTTTTTTAGTCTTGTATTGATTTTACTCCGGACTAATAGCACTAACCGGGCAAACATCAGCACAAGCACCGCAATCTGTGCAAAGCTCAGGATCTATAACATAGATATCACCGGGAGAGATAGCCTCTACAGGGCACTCGTCAATGCATGTTCCGCAAGCTGTGCAGTCATCAGAAATTTTATAAGCCATTTTTAATAAAGTTAAATTGGTTTAATTATTGCAAAGATAGAAAATAGGTTTAATAGAACAAATACAAATTGTATCTTTGTAATCTCATTAAAATAATTTAATGTTGTATATGAGACGATTAGTAACATTAAGAACTGTTTGGTCTTCTATTTTTGTTTTTGCTGTAATACATATCTATGCCCAGATACCTGTTGTAGAATTTGATAAAACCGTACATGATTTTGGAGATATTTCGATTAAATCGGGCAAACACTCTCATACTTTTAATTTTAAGAACGCAGGTAAAATGCCTGTTGTCATTCAAACTGTAATCTCCTCTTGCGGATGTACTGTTCCGGAGTGGACCAAGAGTCCTGTTATGCCGGGGAAATCGGGGGAGATAAAGGTCACTTTTTTAAATGACCAGGGACCTTATCCTTTTGATAAATCTCTTACGGTTTATTTGACCGGGTTGAACAAACCAATAGTTTTAAGGTTAAAAGGAGTGGTTCATCAAAAGCCGAAATCTCTCAAAGAGCTTTTCCCGGAAAGATTTGGAGATGCTGGGTTTAGAACTATGTTTATTAACATTGACAATATTGCGCAGGGCGATCTTAAAACAGAAGTAGTAGAGGTAGCAAACCTCTCGTCTAAACCATTCGATATCTCTTTTAAATCACTCTCAAAAGGATTGAGTATTACAGCTAATCCTGCCAAAGTGGTTCCCGGTGGAAAATCACAAGTAATAATTACTGTCAATACCGGGGATGAGGTCAATTGGGGTGAAACAGAATACAATGCTCAGGTCTTGATTAACGGAAAGGTCATTTCCGGTAAGAATTTAAAGATTATTGCCTATATAAGAGATAATTTTGCCAACCTCACCAAAGAGGAGGTGGATAGCGCTCCTTTACCTATGATAGATAACAGTACCTATGATTTTGGCTCGACTAAAATAGGCTCTATAGTGACAGCCACCTTTAAAATAAGAAATTTGGGGAAGAGGGTCTGGGTTATCCACAAAATTGAGACCGGCAATATTTATGTGAAAGCGGAACATCCAAAACAGATAGCGCCGGGAGCTACTGCCGAAATAAAGATAAGGATTGAAAATTTAAAAGATTCGGGTAAAAAAAGCTATATTCTATCCCTAATCTCTAACTCGCCTATAAGACCCGTAATCAAAATGGCTGTAGTTGGAGATGTCACTATAAATTAAGTTTAAATATAAAAAGAGAGGCATAAAAAAATGTCCAAAGAGAGAAAAAGTGCGTTAAGTGTAAACAAAGGTGTTGAACAGCCACCTATAATCAATCCATATATTGGCAATTTTTATAAAAAAAGAGGAGGGCAGAATTTAACAGAAGAGGATTATATAGAAGGAGTGATTGAGGGTAATACAACAATTTTAAGTCAAGCTATAACACTAATAGAGAGCTCAAAACCGGAACATCGGGTGATTGCACAAAATATTATATCCCGACTCTTACCACATACTGTAAAATCTAAAAGAATAGGGATCACAGGGGTTCCCGGAGCAGGAAAAAGCACCTTTATTGAGGCCTTTGGCGGCTTAATTACCTCTAAAGGGCATAAATTGGCAGTACTGGCAATAGATCCCAGCAGTGAGAGAAGTAAAGGGAGTATTCTCGGCGACAAAACCAGAATGGAGACACTTTGCAATGATAAAAATGCCTTTATCAGGCCATCACCAAGTGGCGGTTCTCTTGGCGGAGTAGCCCGTAAAACCCGTGAGAGTATTATTTTGTGTGAAGCTGCCGGTTACGATATGATCTTTATTGAGACAGTGGGTGTTGGGCAATCGGAGACGGCTGTTCACTCCATGAGTGATTTTTTTCTTTTGCTGATGCTGGCTGGTGCAGGAGATGACTTGCAGGGGATAAAACGGGGGATTATGGAGATGAGCGACCTTATTGCTATTACTAAAGCTGACGGGGCAAATGTGAATAAAGCTACTCTTGCAAAGAGCCTTTATACCAGCGCATTAGGACTTTTCCCTCCAACGTGTTCCGAATGGAAGCCTCTTGTGGTTACAACATCCTCTATAACCGGAGACGGTTTGGAAGAGGTGTACGCTCTTATTGAACAGTACTTTGAACTTACAGAAAAAAACGGATATTATAGCAAGCACCGTATGGAACAGGCGAGTTACTGGATGTATGAAGCCATTCAGGAGGAGCTGAGGAACCACTTTTATGAAAATCCCATTATTGCAAAAAAGCTTAAACATTTTGAAAAACAGGTGCTGAAGGGGGAAATTAGCTCTTTCCAGGCAGCATCGGAACTACTTAACCTATACAATAATTTATGATAGAATCACTTCTCGAAGCATTAAGAAACAGTATTCTCATCACGGGTCTTGTGATGATAATGATGATACTTATCGAGTATGTAAACATCCATACTCAAGGGAATACTTTTCGTAAACTAAAAAACTCACCTGTAAAGCAGGTGATAGTGGCTGCACTTCTGGGGCTTATCCCCGGATGCGTTGGCGGATTCGCCGTAGTTTCACTTTTTACTCACAAACTGCTGAGTTTCGGCTCCCTGGTAGCAATGATGATAGCCTCTTCGGGTGATGAGGCGTTTGTGTTGCTGGCGCTAATTCCCAAAACTGCCGTTATCTTGTTTGCTGTCCTTTTTGTAATTGGTATTGTGGTGGGAATAGTTGTTGACAAATTTTACAAAAAAGATGTAGCTCCCTTTAACTCCGGTCATTACCAACTGCATGAGGATTGCTGTTCGACACATATATCGGAGAATCACTCCATTTTTGAAGGTACAATTGTTGATAATCTGCATAAACCCTCCAGGGAGAGGATATTGATAATAGCCGGGATAGCAATCTTTATTATAGCCGTAGTTTTCGGGCTTTTGGAGCACGAGCACATGGAGCACGCCCATTCACATGATCATTCTCATTTTGATATATTTAACGAGAGGTGGATTAACCTGATTTTTGCCGGGATTAGTCTTCTTACATTAATACTCACATTGAGGGCAAACGATCACTTTATTAAAGAGCATCTCTGGAACCATGTAGTTAAAAAGCATCTGAAATCCATCTTTCTATGGACATTCGGAGCGCTTTTGTTAATCCACTTTGGCTTACAATTCCTTCATATTGAGGAGTGGATAGTACAGAATGTCTTTATAATGATATTAATTGCAGCTGCGATTGGATTGATACCGGAATCAGGACCTCACCTGGTTTTTATTACCTTGTTTATAAGCGGCCTGGTGCCTTTTAGCGTATTACTTACCAGCTCAATTGTACAAGACGGCCACACCACATTGCCTTTGCTGGCAGAGAGTAAGAAAAGTTTTGTAAAGGCCAAGTTGATAAACCTGGCCGTTGGTCTTATTTTAGGATTTGCGTTACACCTGTTTGGGTTATAAGGAACTTTTAACATTAAAATGTAACAGCCATTTTCCCGGTAGAATTATGCAAAGGATAGGCGTTGAGTTGAATATATCCATCGCCCTCTATTACTGAGATATTAAACTCATATACCCCGGGCTCTGCTTCAAAATTAAAAGAGAAGCATTTGATAGAGCTGTTGGGTGTTCCAAGAGCATCGGGGAGAGGTGTGAGTCTCTTTTCAAAATAGTTCTGATTATCTTTTTTAATTGTTAGTAGAACTTCCTGATTCCCCCAGTTGTGTCCGATAATGACATATTTTATGCCATCCTTAACCCATATACCTGAATCGTAGTCAATTTTTCCTCTCTTAACCGAAGCCGGAAAGGTCAGATTGATGTGTGGTAAGTCCATATAAGACTCATAGTTAGATGATTCAGATTTTGTGAAAGAGATACTGCTCCATTCGTTTGTGATAGATGGTACGCTTTTACTGCAAGAAATTAATGCTAACATAAATGCAAGACAAAATGTTGAATAGGTTTTCATAAAATTTAATTAAGGTGTATAAATATTAGGGAACTTGTATATTATTAGATTTTAAAGCTTTATACATATATATTATTTACCATTTAGCATGATATAAACCTGTGTATATACTACAATGTGTGATGGTTAATGTAAGAGAGTTTATAGCTTCTTCAATCTCCTCTTCTGTAGATGGTTGTGTGAAAATTATTATATCAGATCCGCCAATTATATAATTCCAGGGGGTATCATTATTATTAATCTCATTAAGTGTCAAAACTGTATTCCCACTTATAGATTGTCCTTTATCAATATAGCTGTAATGTAGATTTATTGAAATAAATTGTGCCAAAGCTCTTACGATTGTCATATTGGATGGCACATCTGTTTTTACTCTTGCATAAATTGTTATTACAGCACTAATTTTCTTATCGGTAAAATTATCATATTCAAATAATTCATTGATGTTTACTACTATTTCTACAGGTTGAAATACTTTTAGAATCATTTCTGATGTATGCCCTCCATCTACACTGGTTGCAGTAATTGTAGTTGTTCCCTTGCTGCGGGCAGTGATTTGTCCTGTATTGCAGTTTATTGTAGCAATTGATTCGTTTGAAGAACTCCATATAACTCCTTTATTAGTAGCATTTGAGGGACAAATAACAGCCCCGGCTATATAAGTTTCCCCTTCATCCAGCTCCAAAGAGGGGGGAATTATTGAAATGCCGGTTACAGCTACAGATGAAGGAGAAAATGAAAAGTTGGCCACATATGTCATATTGGACGTTACCGGCACTATTTGGGGTAACCATCCGGTAAAAATATAATTCGAAGAGGGGATTGCCTCTAAATTTGGTATAGTGCCATATTTGTATCTGCCGCAATTAGATACTGTTCCGCCTTCCGGAGGGATTGCGATAGCATCTATTTGATATTCCATGTCAGACAAATCACATAGATCAACCCTCCATGACTGTTCTGATATCCCTGTCCCAGTAAATTTTATACTCTCTTTATAGTGGGTGTCCCTATGAATGTTGAAGTTAGTTGTATTGTTCTCTCCCAGATAGATACGATATTTTACTGTTCCCGATTTTGATGTACTGGAGTACTGTGCTGATATCTCTGCATAGGAGCAACAATCCTGATTTGCCATGGGTGCTTTTAATGAAGGATTAGATGTTGCTCCTGATATGCCCTGGAGATTTTCGAAGATATAAAGGGGAGAGGCTTCTTCGTGTCCCAGGGGGTCGGTATTATTTGATATATACGGACCCCTTGGGATTATATCTGAACTGGCCGGTACATTGGATTCAAATAAACTAACGCTTGCCGGCACATTTTTAAGTTCAATATTTGTAATATTCAAAGATATATCGGGATTCAGATCGCTTTTATCAAACACAAACGTGAACATAGCGACTATCTTATTAAGCTCCAACTCAATAATATCCAAATCTCTACAATTTTCAACCTCAATTATTCTGCTGAAAATATTATTTCCCTCACCGGATGAGCCTGCCTCAATTTTAATGCTTCTGAGTTTTTCCAATGAGTCATAAAAAAGAGGATTTGATAAAGGGTAATTTGCTACTGCAGCAATTGTACACATTCCTACAGGAGCTAATGCAACAATATTGTCAATATCATTATAACTATTTGAATATGCCAACTGTCCAAATTGATTGTAGATCAAAATAATTACGTTTTCAATCTCTTCGCTTAAATTATTCGATTTTGTACTAATTGGTTTTTTGGTGCTGAGGCAAATAGAAATTTTCTCCATTTTTTCTTGTGTAGATAGCCTATTTTCAATCGGATTGATTGTATTACAACCGAATATTATTTGAAAAATTATTATTATTCTAATTATTTGTTTTCTATTCATTAGTCGTTTTTAAATCTTTTATAATAAAAGCGGATTACAGTATATAAACAGCGGATAAGGAGAGTTTACCGGGTAATATTTTAAATTTCTCTTCACTATAGAGATAATCACCACAAACAACTCTTTTATAACAATCGTGACTACATTTAAATAACCCTGCTCCGGTTTCAAACATTAATGCCCATTTACCTGACAATACCTTTGAATACCCGCAAACGAAAGTTACTCCACCGGCTGTACCGTCGTATCTTAATTGTGTCACTCCTGCATTGTATCTTATAAAAGACAATCCTCCTCCGATGAACAATCCCGATGTATAATTATCAAACCACCAGCGAACATCTGGATGTATTGCTAAATGTGCAATCTTTTTGTTATTACGTAAAATGAATGGGTTCCAACTTATAGGCAGATGAAACGACGTTTTCCTGTTAATGCTTTTAGAAAATTCAACATTCAGTGAGCCTACCAATATCCCTAAGGTGTTTACTCCAATAGAGTAGTGCTGAGCTTGTACATATTTTACCCAACAGATGGTTATAATTATTATAATTATTCTTCTCATTCCTGTTCAATGATTTTTATCTCTATAGGAGCTGCATAATACCAATCCATTACAATAAGGTTGGAAAATGATACGCTTTCATTATGGATTTTTGCTTTGAAGTGATAGGCAAAGCCTCCTGTAAAGCCCCCTTCAGGAGAAGATATAGTACCCTTAAGGTTTCTTACTATAGAGTTCCCGGAAATATCTTTTAAGGAGAGTACAATTTCTACAGGGACCCGGATATTTGACTCTAACGGAAGCATGATGAATTCTGCAGATTGCCCGATAAGCCTCATACTGTAACCAATATCACATATCTTATTAGCTTTTGAAATCTCTCCGGTAGCAAGTGACATCTTTCCCCCATTTTCTGAGGGAAAGATTATCGCTTCTTCTATTTTAAACTCCTTTGTGTTATCATCTAAGCAGAAATCTAACACAATTTTTGAAGAGGAGTGATAGAAATTTAGATGAATGATACTGTTTACAGATACCTCTCTACTTTTGTCTCCCGACCATAAATAATCTATGTCGTTTTCTAAAGGTGATGAGACTCCTTTTTCAATATTCAGATCTAAAATATCACTTTTTCTTCTTGATATTGAGTAAAAATCGTAACATCCTTTGGGGATTAAAAAATAATTTTTCCCTTCGGAGGTAAGATTACCATAAGAATCGGATATTGCCTCTATTGGTGAGTCCGGGAAAGGCTGACTGATATTGGGGTTATCACCGGATAAAAAGAGATATATTTTTGCCTTTGCTCCGTTTTCAAGAGGATTGCAATTACCCGTAAATGTAACCATAAGGAGTGTAGAATCCGCTTTAATATTTTGTTGGCATATTATACACCTCTCTTTTGTACATGAAACAATTATTTGTGACAGCACAATAGAGCAGGTTGCAACCTTAAAGCAATATCTTCTCATTATTAATTTTCTGTTAGAGTTATTTGAGGTAATGTCTGTTCAATCCAATCGTTTACTATAGAGCCGGAGAAGTGCATTGATGATGAGGTTATTTTTAGATTAATGGTGTAGAAATAACCAGATTCATAATTCATTATCGGGACCGAAGCAGTGTATATTTTATTATTTGCAGTTATATCTCCTATTTTTACATTTGCCATAACCTCTATATCCAGAGATTGTCCCGACAATGGGAGCATTATATATTGCCCCTTCTGAGAATTGAGCACCATTGAAGTGAGGTTGTCTTTAACAGATGAGACTCCTATTTCACCTGTTGAGAGAGACATTTTTGATAAGGCATCCGGCTTGGCCGGAGTGATTTTTATAGATGTAACCTCAATATAATTAATTCCTTCTCCGGTTGAGATACTTACCTCGACACCAACTGCCTTGTGCTCATAAACAAATGATGCAGTCCCTCCACTCCCGATATTTATATCTTTTGCCCATAAGTAATCTTTACCATTAATAAGCTGTTCGGAATAATTTGAATTGAACGTAATACCGGGTGATATTGGCTCGTTAAGCGAAACGGAATAGAAGTCATAACTGCCTTTTGGGAGGTATAGAGGCATAACTGAAGTTAGATTGCCATTGGTTACGGCTGTGAGTTCAATGGGAGTACCTGCAATAGGTATAGACCCGGCTAAATCTGCTTCTGCCGGATATCCGTAAACTGTTGCTTTGTTGCCAAAGCTAAACAATGATGTAGCTTTAGTGAGTGGAGTACTGCTGTAAGAGGCAGTAAATTTCATTTCATTTTCACTTTTTAGACTTTTCTCTTTTGTACATGCTGTCATGCTAAAAAGTACAATAGATAACGCTGCAATAATCTCTCTCTTCATAAAAAAAGTTTTAATTGTTAATAAATTGTTATATAAAAGGTATAATCCCTTCTGTTTCTATATTTTCCCAATCAAACACAGTAGTTGATATGTGATTTAGCCCCGGCCCTATTACATCGAAATTAAACAGGTAGATTTTACCCTGTTCAATATTGTGATTTAGATGGATTTTTGTTGTTAGTATTTTGCTAATGTTCTCTTTCCCGTCCACAGGATTGTTTTTTGGTACAAGGGTTAACCTGAAATTAAGAATGCAACCTGAAGATATTGGTACTGTGTAATACTCGTACAGTCCTTTACTCCTGTTTATCCGGAAATAATCATATTTTTGAGTTGTTCTACCGGAATAATTACATTTACCGCTTAATAGATTCAGTAGTACAGAGGAGTCACAAGGTGCCGATATATTAAGGTTTTCTATTAAATATTCATCAGATAGTGAGGAGCTTAAATTACACTTGACTTGTATTAACGAATTACACAGAGATAGCCTTATTCCGATAATATTACACTTTTTTTTAATTATATTTTTAACTGTCTTACCTATGAGGAAAACTATCCCATTTGTCATCTTAAACATCCCCTCTTCTTTTATGATGGGGCTATTACTTATCAGGGCGTTAAAACTAAACTTTCCTTGTGGTAGTTTTAAGAGATTTTGGGATTGAAAAAGCGAATCTCCCCTAACTTTACTGTAATCATGATATCCAACAATATTTTCATTGACATTTAGTCCATTATAACGTACCGAGAGATATTCAATATCAGAACCGGTTTCTGCC
Organism: uncultured Muribaculaceae bacterium; assembly: GCA_964479995.1. Taxonomy (GTDB): domain Bacteria; phylum Bacteroidota; class Bacteroidia; order Bacteroidales; family UBA932; genus Bact-08. Next base: position 12,208 of record CAYZPF010000011.1, read on the forward strand.
CCGGCTGAAGTAAATAATACCTTATACTTACCGTAATCGGGGCAAAAATCGTAATTCTCTTTTATACATGATAATAATAGGCACTGTGCAATCATTATAATAATAAGCTGTTTATACATTGCAGATAGTAATTACAGGATTTTTATTAAATTAAACACGTTATGGTTTTCAACAATCCTCCATGGTGTTGAAATGAGCGAAAGGAGATTTATTCCATTATTAACAATCTCTAAATTGATATTATATGAGTAACCGGCTTTGAAACGCGTCTCCAATATGGTATTAAACTCTTTTGAGATCACATTATTTCCATCGGTTTTTCCTTCAATTTCTACAACGATCTTTGTTCTGCCCTCTTTTGGGAGGATAATAAAGCTCCGCTCTGCCCCTGTACCCTCTATTTCTGTCAGGATGCCCTCTCCACAATAGGGCTCAATCACTCCATTAATGAGACATATGGTTTGCAAACTCTCATCCGGTAATGAGAGAAGTACCTTTTTTACAGAGAAATCCTCTATTGAGGATAGACTCTTAATATTGATATCTAACTTGCTGCACAATCTGTTAAAAATTAATGCAAGGGTTGTGTCCGAATCCACAAATATGCTTTTAACTGAACCCCATATGTAATCTACTCCATTTAATAAATTTCCGGCAACTCCTTCCCTGAACATCAGCCCTGTTGGTTGAGGGCAATTTGCCGAAACCAGATAGAAATCATATAATCCGGATGGAAGTTGTATCTGCCTTTCCGGAATAATGTTGCCTGAGGCGTCCGCACAGCCTGTGACAAAACTATTACCCGGACAGCTATTTGTACCATTTTGTCCGGTGATGTATATATCACAAATATTTCCGCTCTGGAAAGGCGCCTTAGTTATATATATTCCGGTTTTGCCGTTTACCGCTTTTAACGTTATATTATTTATTTTATCTTCATCATGCATTCCATTACTGCTGCAAGAGGCGCACAAGGCTCCGGTTAGCATAGTAAGATGTGCAATTGTCTGTATAATTCTCTCTCTCTTCTCCATTACAAAAAATTATCAGGTACAAAATTATATCTGTAAAATTTATTTCAAAGTCCTGAATATCTTGTTTATACAATTCTGGTAATTATTTTTCTTTTTCTGTACATTTTTTCTGATTCTAAGGTGATTCCTATTTATTTTTTAACTTTGGCAATTAATATTCATACCCTTTAACTATGCTGAACATTAGATTGCTTAGAGAAAATCCCGCTTATGTTATCGAAAGACTTGCGATTAAAAATTTTGATGCGGCTCAGATTGTAGAGAGAATACTGGAGCTGGATACCAAAAGAAGAAACACGCAAACCCAAACCGATTCGATTCTTGCTGAGCAGAATTCGATTGCTAAGGAGATTGGCCTCCTTATGCGTAACGGTAAAAAGGAGGAGGCAGAGAGTGCCAAGGAGAGGGTAGTCTCTTTAAAGGAGCAATCGAAAGCTTTGGAGATCATAATGGAGGAGTATGCAAAGGAGCTTGACGAACTGTTGGTATTGTTACCTAATCTGCCTCATTCGTCTGTACCAAAAGGGATATCGGCCGAGGATAACAAGGTGGTCAGGAGTGGAGGAGAGACTCCTGTTCTGGGACAAAAGGTACCTCACTGGGAGCTTGCTAAAACTTATGATATTATTGATTTTGAGTTAGGAGTAAAACTTACCGGAGCTGGTTTTCCTGTATATAAAGGTAAGGGGGCTAAGCTGCAAAGAGCGCTTATTGCATATTTCCTGGATAAGAATACAGAGGCGGGTTACTCAGAAGTGATGCCTCCATTGGTGGTGAATGAGGCGTCGGGTTATGGAACGGGACAGTTGCCGGATAAGGGGCAGCAGATGTACTACATTGATCTGGACAATTTCTACCTCATCCCTACGGCTGAGGTGCCCGTTACAAATATCTTCAGAGATGTTATTCTCAACTCTTCTGAGCTTCCTGTAAAATTAACCGCATATACACCTTGTTTCAGAAGAGAGGCCGGCTCGTATGGAAAGGATGTAAGAGGCCTTAACAGGTTGCACCAGTTTGACAAGGTAGAGATTGTGCAGATCTCACACCCTGATAATTCATACGCAGCATTGGAAGAGATGGTAAGTCATGTGGAGGGGTTGGTCAAGTCGCTTGGCCTGCCTTATAGGATTCTCCGTTTGTGCGGTGGTGATATGAGTTTTACGTCGGCTTTGACCTATGATTTTGAAGTTTATTCGGCTGCTCAGGAGAGGTGGCTGGAGGTTAGTTCTGTTTCTAACTTTGAGTCTTTCCAGTCCAACAGGCTGAGGCTTAGATATAAAGATGAAACTGGTAAGCCTCAATTGGCACATACTCTTAATGGCAGCGCCCTTGCTCTCCCCAGGATTCTGGCTGCTATCCTGGAGAACAATCAAGAAGAGGGAAAGATAATAGTTCCGGAAGTTCTAAGGCCTTACGCCGGCTTCGGTTCAATTTAATAATCAGTACAGCGAAGCATCAGAAGTATTAAATGAATGAAGATAAGATAATATTGGGGATTGACCCAGGCACCCGTATGCTGGGATGGGGAGTGGTATCTGTGGTAAACGGCAGGGCTTCCTATCTTTCTATGGGTGTTGTAAATATTAAATCTTCTCTTGATCATTTCGAAAAACTTTCCCTTATATTTAAAGCTGTTACTTCGTTGATAAATAAATATAAACCGAATGAACTTGCTGTCGAGGCTCCTTTTTATGGCAAGAATATTCAATCTATGCTCAAGTTGGGCAGGGCTCAGGGATCAGCTATATCTGCAGCTTTGGAGAAAAATTTAAAAGTATATGAGTATGCTCCCAGAAAGGTTAAACTCTCAATTACCGGTAAGGGAGCGGCTTCAAAAGAGCAGGTAGCTATGGTAATCTCGAAAATACTTAATATTAAGGAGAGCGCCGGCTCTTTTGATGCTACGGACGGCCTGGCTGTAGCTCTTTGTCATTTTCTTAGCGGTACTGTGCCTCAGGCTGTTACTAGTATCGTAAGAAGAGGAGCTGCGGATGATAGATGGAGCTCTTTTGTCAAAAATAATCCGGACAGAATAAAATAATTTACTTCCTACATGTTTGATTTAACCTTTTGCATTTTTTGGTGTCAAAGGGTTAAATTTATTCAAGAATCAATAAATTTGGTGTAGTTTGGTATAAAAATTGAATAGCCTTAAGGACTTTTAGGGCTTGATACAGAGAGGTTGAATTAAAAGAAATTTTTATTAGAATGAAATATTTTAAATACTCGCTAATCACAATTGTGATTTCACTTTTAGGCAGTTTCCACGCCAGCGCTCAATCGAAAGAATACAAGTTAAGAGGTACTTTAATTGATAGTATCAGAAACGAATTAATTGAATTTGCTACGGTGGCCATTATTCCCAAAGGACAAACCAATGCTCTTAAATATGCACTTTCTGACGCTAAAGGAAAGTTTGAGATAAGCGCTCCTCAAGGGGAATACATTTTGAAGGTTGAGTACATGGGATATAATCCTATCGAAAAGCAGATATCTGTAACAAATCAGAGGATTACGGATATCGGTAACCTAAATATGTTGGAGAAGGTGAATATTCTGGAATCTGCAGTGGTAACAGCCTTGGGTAATCCCATTGTTGTCAAGAAAGATACTATTGAGTATAACGTTTCATCATTTAAAACCACCGATACCGATATGCTGGAGGATCTTCTTAAGAAACTCCCGGGGATAGAGCTCGATGCCGACGGAAAAATTACTGCTCACGGGAAGACGGTTGACAAGATTATGATTGATGGTAAATCATATTTCCTGAACGATCCGACGATTGCAACCAAGAACTTACCTTCAAACATAGTTGATAAGGTGAGAGTTGTGAACAGAAAGTCAGATCAGGCCCGTTTCACCGGAATAGACGACGGTAATGAAGAGACAGTTATTGATCTTTCTATCAAACCGGGTATGATGAACGGATGGTTTGGGAATGCCACTTTAGGTTATGGGTCGGAGAATAGATATCAAGCTGCGGGCATGTTAAGTAACTTTAAACAGAGCAGTATGCTGAGTTTAGTGGTTAACGGGAATAATACCAATAACAGGGCATTTACCGATATGATGGGAGGCATGATGGCTGGAATGGGTGGTGGAATGAGAGGAGGCGGCTTTACAGGTGGCGGTGGCGGCGGTCGTGTTAGAGTAGGAGGCGCAATATTTAACTTTGGAGGTAGTGGTATTACAACATCATGGATGGCCGGCTTAAACGGGCATAAAGAACTGTTTGATGGAAAATTAAAAATTGGAGGTAACTACAACTATGGGACTTCGAGCAGGGAGTCTGAGGGGAGCAGGTTGAGACAGAATTTCTTGCCGGATAGTAGTTTCTTTAATAATGATGGTTCTAAATCAAAAAGTATAAGTGCTAATCATACCATTGGCCTTGAGATGGAATGGGCTCCTTCGGAAACTACATCGTTTATTTTCAGACCAAATATTACCTTGGGGGAAGGGAGTTCACGGGATTCATCCTCATTCCAGACATATGGGGCTGCAGGTATGAATAATAGCGCAATCAATGAGGGGGGAAGCAAATCGACAAGTGACAACAGCTCTTTATCAATTGGCGGCAACCTTTTATATCGTCAGAGATTGGGTAAACCGGGAAGGACATTCTCTGTCAATTTAGACTACTCCTACTCGAATACCGAGACTAATGGTCTGAATGAGTCCGCTACAACCATGTATAGCAAGAGGGATACTGTCACAGAAATTATCAGACAAAATTATCTTCAGACAAGCAACTCATACTCTGTTGGCGCCAGGGCATCTTACACAGAACCATTGGGTAAAAATTTCTTTATGGAACTTGCCTACAGATACTCTTTCAGATATAATGATTCGGATAAAGAGGCTTTTAATTATAACAATGCTACAGGCGAGTTTGATATAAGGGATGAAGAGTACTCAAACCTGTTTGAGAATAAATTCGTAAATCAACAGGCAGATATTAATCTTAGAAAGAACGAGGAGAAATACAGCTATACTTTAGGCTTTAACGTACAGCCCTCTTTGACCGAGAGTAAGAGCTCAAGCGGAGTGAGAGATATTAACAGAACCATTGTAAACTACTCTCCTATGGCCTCCTATGAGTATAGAATTAACGAGACAAGCAATATCAGGGTAAGATATAACGGTCGTACCAATCAGCCTTCAATAAACCAATTACAACCGGTTCCGGATAATTCTAATCCTCTGTATGTACAGTTAGGTAATCCCGACCTTTTACCTGAATTTAACAATAGTCTTTCCGTTGAGTTTGGTAAGAGCCAGAGAGAGACTTTCAGCTTTTTCAGACTTTGGTTTGACGGTAGCTATACAATGAATAAAATTGTGAATAAGATTATTTATGATGAGGGCGGAAGACAAACAAGTCAACCTGTTAACGAGAACGGAGCATGGAACATTTCAAATAATGTTACTTACAATACTCCTATTAGAAAATCGAATTTCTCTGTTTCTACATCTACAAGGACCGCTTTGAACAGAAATGTCGGTTATACTGCAGGTGAAAGGAATATTACAACAAATCTCTCTCTTTCCGAAAATTTGAGATTAACCTATAGAGACGATAAGCTTGAGGTAGGGCTAAATGGCAATGCCAGATACTCTTATGCCTGGTACTCGATTAAAACCAATATCCAGCCGGCTACCTGGACTAACTCCATAAGTTCAAATATCAACTGGACATTACCTTATGATATTATCTTAGGTAGCGATTACAATTATATGTTCTATATAGGTTACGGTGAGGGATACAATAAGCCTTCCCATATTTTGAATGCAGAGCTCTCTAAGTAGATGCTTAAGAGAATGGCTACTCTCAAATTCAAAATGTTCGATATCCTGAATCAATCCAGGAATACTTACAGAACTACAGCAGATAACTATATTGAGGATATAACAAATAACACCTTACAACAGTATTTTATGGTGAGCTTTACCATTAGATTCGGATCATTTGGAGGAAGTACCAGAGATGGTATGAGAAGAGGCGGCTTTGGCGGACGTGGCAGAGGTAGTTTTGGCGGATTTAGTGGAAATCCCATGATTTCTATGTAGTATACCGGTAATCCGGATAATTTAAGCAGGCTCTATTGATCTCTGGATTGGTAGAGCCTTCTCCATTTTTCAATGACGGCTTTTAAATCCTGAGGTATCTCACTTTCAAAATTCATCCTCTCTTTTGTAACAGGGTGTGTAAAACCCAAAGTGCGGGCATGGAGTGCTTGCCTGGGCATAATTTCGAAGCAGTTCTCTACAAATCTTTTGTATTTGCTGTAGAGTGTTCCCTTTACCACTTTATCTCCTCCATATCTGTCATCATTGAACAAAGGGTGCCCCAGGTAGTCCATATGGACTCTGATCTGATGGGTTCTCCCCGTCTCGAGAGTGCACTTAACCAAGGTGGTATATCCAAATCTCTCTATAACACTGTAGTGCGTAACGGCATGTTTACCGGAGGCTCCGCAGGGAAAAACTTTGAAGATTAATCTGTCATTCGGGTCGCGCCCTATGTGACCGGTAATGGTACCCGAATCTTCTTTAACATTGCCCCAAACCAACGCCACATATTCTCTTTGCACGGTGTGTTCGAAAAATTGACGGGCAAGAGCAAGTTGAGACTCACTATCCTTGGCAATCAGCAACAGACCCGAGGTATTTTTATCAATTCTATGGACAAGTATTCCCATTCTTTCGTCGTCGGAATCTATTGGACGGCTGAACCCGAAATGGTATGCCAGAGCATTGATCAGGGTGCCTGTGTAGTGCCCGTGTCCGGGATGAACTACTAACCCTGCAGGTTTATTGACTAAAACCAGGTGCTCATCTTCGTAAACAATATCAAGGGGGATATTTTCTGGTATAAGTACAAATTTCTTCTTTTGAAAGGGGAGAACCAGTGTTACCACATCGAGGGGTTTAACGAGGTAATTGGCCTTTACAGGATTACCGTTCACAAGAACATAGCCGGCAGATATAGCTTGTTGGACCCGGTGCCTGGAGGTATTCTCCATACGGTGTGTTATGAACTTATCTACCCTTAAAAGAGATTGGCCTTTGTCAGATATAAAACGAAAGTGTTCAAATAGAGGCTCTCCCTCCTCTGTAGTAAGATCTTCCTGTTCCAAATCATCTATGTCAAACTCCTTTGCTGTCATTTTAAAGCTGTTTCTCCCGGATTATTGGTTCCAGTTTGGTTTTGTCGGTGCTTAAATAGAGATTTACTTTGCTACCCAGTAGATAAGTGAGTGATTCGGTGGGTTCCGGTAGTTGCCTTATAACAAAACTTGATAGGGTGTCGGCATAACTCTTCACGGTTTCGTCAAAGATAAGCCTTCCTACATTAAGGGAGTTATCTGTGATGATATCCTTTGCTATAACTAAAGAGAAGCCGGCAAGATAAGGTATTGAGGTTAAATTATTATCGCTGCTCATACCCAGTTCAAGATCAATTTCACTCTCGGTCTCTATCATAGTGCCCGAAGTTATGTACCTGCCTTTATATCTTTGAGAGAGAACGTTGTTGGTAGCCATATCTTCAACGTAAGTGAGTTGTCCTACTCTTAATTGTTTTGCTGCAAGCTCTGCTTTTGCCTGACGCAGAGAGAAGCCTACAACATTGGGCATTGCTATCTGTTTGGGTTTAACAGAGTTGATTGCCAGCAATATTCTGCGGTTTTTCTTTACTTTGCTTCCGGCAGCCGGATTTTGCCTGATTATCTCTCCTCTGCCAACCCCCGATAAAAAGACCGAATCGGTAACCTTAAGCCTTAAATCCCTCTCTTTTGCCTGCTTAAGGGCTGAAGAGAGTGTCATTCCCGAAAAATTGGGTACCTCAATCTCTTGATTATGTCTTGTGACTATCTTTAGAAAGAGCAGTGATGCTACAAGAATTACTATTAGCGTTATTGCTGCCCATAAAAGATTTTTTGCTATAAAGTTATCTCTCTTCATTACTTTATGGTTTATGGCAAAATTACGATTATTTCTTAAATGGCATTGTAAAAGCTATCTCTCTCCGTGGCTTTATATCCACATTCTTCTGCCATTCGTATAAGATTGGAGCTTGTCATTACGGGGTTGCTCTCTTTGGAACCGGCCATACTGTATATCTTTGTCGAGTCGTTGATTGTGCCGTCTATATCGTCGGCGCCGTAAAGAAGTGTGAGCTGGCAAAAATCTCTGCCCAGCATCGGCCAGTATGATTTTATGTGTGGGATGTTGTCCAGCACAATTCGGGAGATGGCAAATGTGCGTAAGATCTCTGTTATTTCGAGCTCTCCAGCATAGGAGAGGGGATTATTTGCTGATTTGTAAAGCAGAGGGATAAATGCATCGAATCCGCCTGTCTCATCCTGGAGATCTCTAAGGGCCAGCATATGGTCAACCCTCTCTTCTCTGCCCTCAATATGCCCAAATAGCATAGTGGCGTTTGTTCTTAATCCTGCCAAATGAGCCTCTTTGTGTATCTCCAGCCATCGTTTGCTTCCGGTTTTACCGGGACATATTGCTGCCCTTATAATGGGATCGAAAATCTCTGCTCCGCCCCCCGGTATTGCTTCTACTCCTCTTGCTTTTAGCTCTTCTATTATCTCTTTTGTACTTTTGCCCGAACTCTTTGCCATATCGTCTATCTCTACTGCAGAATAGGCCTTAATGGTCACTTGCGGCGGCAGCTCTTCCCTCAGTATCTCAATAATCCTAAGGTAGTAGTTAAGGTCTCTGGAGGGATGAACACTTCCCACAACATGTACCTCTGTCATTCCCTCCTGATATTTTTCCCGGCAATACTCTTTTATTTCATCCAGCTCCATTGTCCATGCCCCCGGCTCCAGGTCATGCTCTCTCCTGTATGAACAGAAGCTGCAGCGATGAATACATACATTGCTGGGTTCTAAGTGAAAGTTCCTGTTATACCATACTATATCTTCGTTCAACTCCTTCCTTATTTCGGTAGATAGTTGTGATAAAACATTCAGGTCGTGTATGTTGTAAATCTCTAATGCTTGCTCTTTCCCTATGCGCCTCATCGTTTTTTTGTTCAAATATAACAATAGTAGAAATAAAAAAAGACGCACGCAGCGCCTTTTTTACTGAACGGGTACTATCTCTTTCTTAGAAACGATCTTCAGATGATACAGTCAATTTTTTACGGCCACGGCGACGACGTGCAGCCAGTACTCTGCGTCCGTTAGGTGTGGACATGCGCTCACGGAAACCGTGTTTATTACGACGCTTGCGTTGTGAGGGTTGGAAAGTGCGTTTCATAAAAATATGCTATGAATTGTTATAAATCTTAAAACGGAGTGCAAAGGTAAGTAAAATGTTATAAAAAGCAAATTTATCTCTTACCGTTTGATGAAAACTATGCTTTTATCTTCAAACCAGGGTTCACTGAACCATTGAGAGATCTCTGTTTTAGAGAAGTTCTCCATCTTAATATTCATCCGCTTAGCTCCGGCAACCATCTCTTCATTAAGCTCACCCCCTTTAAGATAAAATATCCCTCTGCTTAAATGCTCAATCTTACCGGTATTTAATCTATTCCAAACAAGAGGTAAAAATTGAGCCAGATTTGCTACAGCTCTCGAGACAACAAAATCGAATCTGCCGGCAATTTTTTCTACCCGGTCATTAACTGTTGTGACATTATTTAGAGAGAGGCTTTGGGCTACGCTACTTACAGCTAAAATCTTCTTTGCAATTGAGTCGCACAAGGTGAATTCTGAATGGGGAAAGATAATTGCCAGGGGAATTCCCGGAAAACCCCCGCCTGTCCCCACATCCAGGATGGTTGTCCCTTGAGGAAAATTTATATTTTTAGCTATGGCTAATGAGTGGAGCACATGGCGGAGATAGAAGTTCCCGACATCTTTTCTTGAGATTAGATTGATTTTTTCGTTCCACTCTGCATAGAGTGGATATAATCTTGAAATTTTGCTCTTTTGCTCTTGGGTAAGATTTGGGAAATATTTATATATTAACTCTTCCATATTTTATTTAAGATTTTTTTTGCCCTGCTTACTCTGGTTTTTACTGTATTGAGTGGAATCCCAAGTTCTTTGGAGATCTCTTCCAAGGGGTATTCATGGATAAATCGCAGTTCTGCTATTTTCCTGTAGATGGGAGAGAGATTCTGTATGGATTTTAACAGATTCTCAATTGCCTGTTCATGGATAAGACTCTCTTCCGGACTGGGTGCCGCACTTACAATCCCCCGGCTGATAAACTCTGTGTTTACGTTGCTCAACGAGATGAGAGGCAATCTCTTTTTCCGGAGGAAATCGAGAGCGCTGTTTTGTGCTATGGTAAAAAGCCATGTAGAGAATGCGTAGCGGTTATCGTACCCCGAAAGATGTCTGAAACATTTTTGAAATGTGACTTGACAAATATCTTCGCAATCTTCTGCTCCCGGAACTATTGTGGAGATATATTTGAGAACTGAATCTCTGTATTGAGAGACAAGTTGCGTACAGGCAAGAGGGTTTCCTGCAAGCGCCTGTGCAATCAAATCGTTCTCTTCCATATCTCTTTTGTTTATCTTAATGGGCTTCTAACCAGTTTAATCCACTTTTGCATTCGATGGTAAGCGGGACCTTTAAAACAATCACCCCCTCCATCTCCTCTTTTATGATCTTGGTAAGCTCTCTCTCTTCATCTCGAAGAGCATCAAAGAGGAGTTCATCATGTACTTGTAGAACCATACGGCTCTTAAGCCCGGCCTCTTTGATCTTCCTTTCTACCCTTATCATAGCTACTTTGATTATATCTGCAGCGCTTCCCTGTATTGGTGCATTAATTGCGTTTCTCTCTGCCAATCCTCTTACCACGGGATTTTTTGAGTTGATATCGGGCAGGTACCTTTTTCTTCCGTAAAGAGTTGAGACATATCCTCTCATTTTAGCATTCCCGATTGTCTCTTTTATATAGCTCTCTACTCCGGGATATGCCGCAAAATAATCTTCAATGAGTTTTTTAGATTCGGCCCTTGGTATGCCTAATCTTTGGGAGAGACCAAATGCCGATATTCCGTAAATAATCCCAAAATTGGCTACTTTGGCTCTGTTTCGCTGCTCTTTGCTGAGCTCATCCGGAGCTATCTTGAATATTTTGGATGCTGTTGCGGCATGAATATCCATCTCCTCTTTAAAAGCCTCTATAAGCGAGGGATCTTCACTCATGTGGGCCATAAGCCTGAGCTCTATCTGAGAGTAGTCGGCAGAGATAATTATTCCGTTTTTATGAGAGGAGATAAAGGCTTTTCTTATTTCACGGCCTCTTTCGCTTCTGATTGGGATGTTCTGTAAATTTGGCTTTACTGAACTAAGTCTTCCTGTAGCTGTAAGGGATTGTTTGTATGTTGTGTGTATCTTTCCTGTTTCGGGCGAGATTAGCGATGGAAAAGGGTCTATGTATGTGGTGAGTAATTTTTTTATGTTTCTGTACTCCAGTATTTGTGGAATTATGGGGTGTACATTATATAGCTCATTGAGAGTCTCTTCATCGGTAGAATAGTTTTTACTTTGGGTCTTCCTGGCTCCTTTTTTTAGTTTAAGTTTTTCAAATAGTACTACGCCAAGTTGTTTAGGTGATGATATGTTGAGGATAGGCTCATCTGCCAGCTCCCTAACCTGTTTCTCTATTGATATTAGCTCTGCAGTAAGCTCTTTGCTGTATTCTCCGAGCATCTCCTCGTCTATTTTAACCCCTTCGTACTCCATGTTTGCAAGTACCTCAATTAATGGCATCTCTATTTTATTATAGAGGGATTCAATATCCTCTTTGGCCATCATGCTTTTTAAAACTTCATAAAGGGGATACAGGATAGCGGCCTCTTTAAGCTGACTCTTAATGTTTACACTTTTATCTTCTGTTTGAGAGAAAAGGTCTGCCGGCTCTTCATCGGTATAATCCGTAAGCTGCGTGTTTAAAAAAGTGGCTGCCAGAAGCTCAATTTTATGAGATCTTTCAGGTGCAAGAAGATAGTGCATCAGTTCGATATCTGCCTGGTAGCCTTTGAGCCGGATTCCCTCTCTTCTTAAGAGGTTTATCAGGCTTTTAATGTCGTATCCGCACTTTATTATGCTGCTATCTTCAAAAAGAGCTTTTACTTTATTAAGTCCGGCAGAATTGTATTCTGAAAAGTGGCTTTTGCCGTCACAAGAGAGTAAAAGATTATCAGGGCAGATGATAAAAGAGAGATACCCTTTTGTTTTAACACTATTTGTTAACTCTTCGATAGAAGCAATCAGAGAGTTGTATTGGTTGCCTGTATCCTGTTTTATGCTACCCTCTGCAGAGCTCTCTCTATCCGTAAGGTTGAACATCTGCTCCAAAGAGGGGAGCATTCTGGCAAGAGATGGAAATTCATAGTATGTAAAAAGCTCTTTTATATGATTGAAATGGGGAGTTTCCAGTTTGTAATCCTCTTTTTCCCACACCATTTCAACATCGGTGTTAATTGTGATAAGTTTTCTGCTCAGCTCTATGTATGAGCGTGCTTCGGTAAAGGCCTCTTGTTGTTTAGGGGGGAGCTCATCAAGAGAGTTGTATATATTATCAATGGATTTATACTTTGAGATTAGCCTCTTCGAACCTATCTCCCCTATTCCTCTTACTCCGGGAATATTGTCGGAGCTATCTCCCCATATCGTAAGTATATCTATGATTTGGGACGGATCATCTATGCCGTATTGTTCACATATTCGCTCTCTGTTGATCAGCTCATTATCTGAGCCGCTCTTTGCAGGTTTGTATTGATAGATGTTTTTGTCAATGAGTTGTCCAAAATCTTTATCGGGGGTAACCATATAGACAGGAAGTCCATCCTGGGATGCCCGCTTTGCAATAGTCCCAATAACATCGTCCGCTTCGTAGCCTGGTTTCATTAAAACCGGTATTGAAATGGCCTCAAGAATCTCTGTAAGGGGGTTAAGGGCATCTTTTATAAGTTGTGGAGTCTCTTGTCTGTTAGCCTTGTATTCGGGATAGAGTTCGTGCCGGAATGTCTTGGCCGGCGGATCAAATGCAACAGCTAAATGCGTTGGTCTCTCTTTTAAGATAAGCTCCAGTACTGCCTTAGTGAATCCGAATATTATTGAGGTATCGGCTCCTTTTGAATTTACCATAGGTCTTCTAAGAAAGGCGTAATAGGAACGAAAGATGAGAGCATGTCCATCAATCAATATAAGTTTTTTTTCCATTTTCTATTGATTATCATCGGCGGTCCACTCTACAAATGAAGTGGGGGTTTCATAAAGTTTTACATTTTGGAGTGTAAGGTGGGGAGGCAGCTCCTGCCTTATAAGCTGGGCAAAATGAAGCGTAAGGTTCTCGCAGGTGGGCTGGAATTCTGTTATTACCACATTGCAGTAAGTCTCGGTTATCTCTTTTGCCAACAACGCATCACTCCGTAAAATCAGAGCGTGGTCATAGGGCTCTATTATAAGCTTCTTAACTAGTCTTTTGAGTTCAGAAAAATCTATAACCATTCCCGATTTGGGTGAATTTATATCTGTTTGAATAGTACCTTTGATTGTTACAAACAGCCTGTAGGAATGACCATGAATGTGGCGGCATTTGCCGTCGTACCCAATTAAGGCGTGGGCGCCTTCAAAACGAAACTCTTTTGTTACTCTTAGTACACTCATTCTTTTTTTACAAAAGTATGATTTTTTTTGCAAACCCTTAGGATATCGGCATCACTCTTGCTATTTTAAAAAAAATGAGAGTTAATGTTTATAATTTGTTATATTTTCTTAATAGTTCTAAATTAAAATTTGTTTTTAGATTACAATTCAGTACTTTTGTAAAAAATCAATAAAAATGGCTGTAAATATTCAAAACATTCTTTCTGACAACGCATTAAGTATGAGAAGATCGGCAATTCGCGATCTTTTAAGCGTTGCTAACAGACCGGAGATTATCTCATTCGCCGGCGGATTTCCAAACCCGGCAACATTCCCGGTTGAAGATCTTAAAGTGATTATGCAAGAGGTTCTTGAAATTGAGAGTACATCTGCATTGCAGTACGGACCAACCGAAGGTAACGGCAAATTGAGACAAATTCTGGCCGACAGATACAGGGCTCAAGGGTTGGATATTACCAAGGATAACATTCTTATTACTACATCGTCTCAGCAAGCTATCGACTTAACTTCCAGGATATTTATCAACCCTGGCGATACTATAATTTGTGGGTTGCCTTCATATCTGGGCGCTCTTCAGGCATTTTGGTCTTATCAGGCAGAGCCTATTGGCATTCCTAAGGATGAAGACCTTGAGATTGTGGTTAAGACACTTATAGAAACCGGCAGAAAACCTAAGTTTATCTACGCTATCCCCGATTTCCAGAATCCTTCTGGAGTTACCATGACAGTTGAGCAGAGGAAAATGGTTCTTGAGGTAGCCAGAAAATATGATCTTATCATATTAGAAGATAGTCCTTACAGGGAGATCAGATTTGAGGGAGAGCATCAACCATTGCTCTATTCAATGGATAACGAAAGGGTTGTGCTTTTAGGTACAATCTCTAAAACTGTACTTCCGGGCTTTAGACTTGGTTGGATAATTGCTCCAACGCAAATTATTGATAGACTTGTTGTTGCAAAACAGTCAACCGACCTCTGCGCTCCGGTATTTGACCAGGCCGTTATTGCAAGGTATTTTGAAAAGGGACTTTTTGAGAAGAACCTGGTGAACACTATTGAGCTTTACAGAAATAAGAGGGACCATATGCTTAACTGTTTTGAAAAATATATGCCTGACGGTGTTACCTGGACAAGACCCGACGGGGGCCTGTTCCTGTTTGTAACTCTGCCTGAGGGTTTCAATACTTTAGAACTGTTTGAGATTGCTATTAAAGAGGATGTGGCGTTTGTTATAGGTGAGGCGTTCCATTGTGACGGTTCCGGTAAGAATACCATGAGGATCAACTTCTCTTTTATGGATAATGAGAAGATTGAAGAAGGGGTCAGAAGATTAGCTAAGGCTATCGAAAGGATGTTTCAAAACAAACCTGCCGAGTAGTCGTTAAAACTAAAGAGGGGCTCTTTGAACATCAGATCAAAGGCCCCTCTCTCTTTTAATGAAACGGGATCTCCCTCATAGAAGCCGTTGTATCCCAGAATCCATATTTTATCGCAAAGCTTTATGGCTTGTAGAAGATCATGAGTTGAATAGATTACAGTTTTCTTTTCTTGTTTTGCTATCTCCTTTAATAGTTTAGTTGCTAAAATTTTATTGGCAAGATCAAGAAAAGCTGTTGGTTCATCCAATAGTATAAGGTCGCTGTTCTGTACCAGGCTTCTGGCAATTGCAGCTCTTTGAAACTCTCCGTCACTTAGCTCTGTGGTATCTCTTTTTTCAAATTCTTTGAGTCCGACCATCTCAATTGTTTTTTGAACTCTGAGATAATCTTTTTCATTGATGTTGCCTAACCAGTCTGACCTGTCATAGCATCCGGCTGATACCATTTCAAATAAAGAAAAATTTCTTATCCTTGGACTTTGAGATATTACATAAGATATATGCCTTGCCAGCTGGCGGGGATGATATTTCTCAATAGCCTTTCCATATAGTTTTATGCTTCCGTTACGATATTTTAGAAGCCCTGATATTGAACGAAGGAGTGTGCTTTTCCCCATTCCGTTAGCCCCAACAAGGGCAATCATCTCTCCTCCATTTGCGGTAGCCTCAATTCCGGAGTAAATCTCTTTGGCGTATCCTATTGATACTCCGTTTAATTTAAGCAGTGTCTTCTCTCCTAAAACCATCTTCTGTTTTTTAGAATTATGTAAAGAATAACCGGTACGCCAATAAGTGCACTAACGGTGTTTATCGGAATAATTCCTGTTTGGCCCGGTAACTGTGCTACCGTATCGGCAAAGAGCATTACAGTCGCTCCGGTAAGTGCTGTAAGAGGTAGCAGTACTCTATGGTCGGAGTTTTTGATTATCATTCTTGTAATGTGCGGCACGGCAATGCCTATAAACCCGATGGGGCCGCAGAAAGCAGTTATACCTCCGGCCAGGAGAGTGGTAGCTATGAGAATTCGTTTACGGCTTCTTTCAAGATCTACTCCGAGACTTTTAGCATACGCTTCTCCTGCCAACAGTACATTGAGGTCTTTAATATTTATGACCGATATTATAAATCCTGCAATAACTAAGAGAGTGAGAATCCAAAGCTGAACAGGAGTGAGTCCTGCAAAACTTCCCATTGTCCATACCACAAAGACTTTAAGGGCAGATGAGGTCGAAAAATATTGTAACAGAGAGATTATTGCTGTAATGACACTGCCCAGCATAATTCCGAATATTAGCAGTGACAGATTATCTTTCAGCCGCGAAGAGAGAAGCAGCAATAGGAGTGTGACAGTTAAAGCCCCCAGCCAGGCAGATGTTGCAATACCTAAGTTAGAAAAGAGACTCCCGGACAAGCCTGTTCCAAAAATTGAAAAACCCATAACAAAAAGGGCAACCCCTAAACCGGCTCCCGAACTTATACCCAGAATATATGGATCGGCAAGCGGATTTCTGAAAATAGTCTGCATCTGTAGCCCGCAAATGGAAAGTGAGGCCCCTGCCATTATTGCTGTAAAGGTTTTTGGAAGCCTGTATGTGAAGAGAATATCCTTTACATATTGAGGCGCTTCGCCTCCGGTAAATGCATTAAATATATCTTTAAACGGCAGGTTTACCGATCCCAGAATAATGCTAAGCATCGCAAACAGCAGTAGTATCATCAAGATGATAAGGTAGGTGGCTCTGTATGATTTATCTCTTTTCAATTCTTAATTAAGTATAGTGTGCTAAGATAGTGTAAAAAGGGCTCTTTTTTGGTTTTATTTTAGTATTTTTGTAGTTAACATATTATTAAAATATTAATAAATTTGATATGAGAAGGAAAATTGCTGCCGGTAATTGGAAGATGAACACGACAATTGAAGAAGGTATTGCCCTGGTGACCTCTTTAGAGGCATTAATGGCAAGCGAGAAATGTAAGTGTGATGTAATTGTAGCTCCGCCTTTTACTCACCTTTATCCTGTGGCAAGCGCAATTGCAGATAAAAAGAGCTGTATTGCCCTTGCTGCCCAGAATTGTGCTGCTTATGAATCGGGAGCATATACCGGAGAGGTCTCTGCAGCTATGCTGGCCTCTGTTGGCTGTGAATATGTGATAATAGGTCATTCTGAAAGGAGAGAGTACTTTTCGGAAGAGAGCGAAACACTGCTTAAGAAAATTAGGCTTGTAATTTCAAACGGAATGAATCCAATATATTGTGTAGGCGAAAAACTTGAGGAGAGAGAATCCGGAAACCATTTTAACGTGGTTGCTACACAGATAAAAGAGGTTCTTTTTAATCTTGATGAAGAGGGTATGAAGAGGGTAATTGTAGCTTATGAGCCGGTATGGGCTATCGGTACCGGTAAGACGGCAACATCGACGCAGGCAGAGGAGATGCACTCTTTTATCAGGAGAGTTATCTCGGAAAAATTTCCCTCATTGGCACCCCTTACTTCAATCCTTTACGGAGGTAGTTGTAAACCTTCGAATGCTTCAGAGCTCTTTGCTCAGGAGAATGTTGATGGGGGACTTATTGGAGGGGCCTCATTGAATGTTAATGATTTCATCGCTATTATCAAATCTTTTTGATGAATTACGTTGAGGTATCTATCAAAATCCTTCCCTTTAGTGAGGAGATGGCCGATTTGTTGGTGGCACAACTGGAGGAGCTCCCTTTTGAAAGCTTTGTTTGTGATGAGCCTTTCCTAAAGGCTTATATTCCACAAGATGTTTATTACAAAGTAGATATAAGGAATCATCTCTCAATATTTGATAACCGGAAGGAGGTTAAATTGAGTGTTGACTATACTATTATTGAACACAAGAACTGGAATGAAATATGGGAAAGTAACTTTTCTCCTATTATAATTGGCGACAAGTGTACCATAAAAGCGGAGTTTCATACAGATTTACCGCCTACTAAGTATGTGATAAATATAGAGCCCAAGATGGCGTTTGGTACAGGGCATCATAACACTACATATCTCATGCTGGAGAATATGTTGGAGATGGATTTTAAGGACAAATGCGTTCTTGATATGGGGGCGGGTACTGCTATATTGGCTATTCTTGCCGTAAAGATGGGAGCGGCTCTCCCTGTTTATGCCATTGATATCGACCCTATAGCCGTTGAATCTTCGATAGAGAACAGCCAAAAGAACGGGGTTGGAGAGATGGTTAAAGCAATTGTGGGTGATTCATCTCGTTTAGAATCACGTAATTATGATATTATCCTGGCTAATATTAACAGAAATATTATTATATCAGACCTGAAAAGATACTCCTCATCACTTAAACCGCGCGGACAATTGCTGCTAAGCGGATTCTATAACGTAGATGTTCCTATGATAGACGAAGAGGCTAAAAAGTACGGTTTGAAATTTGCTTTGGAAAAGGATCGGGATAGGTGGGCTTTTTTAAAGTATATAAAAGCTTAAAATTTATTTAAAAGGGTTGTAAAAATAAATAATTGTCTTACCTTTGCACTCCTCAAAGAAAAAGCGGGCATGGCGTAATTGGTAGCCGCGCTAGACTTAGGATCTAGTGCCGAGAGGC
>CAYZPF010000012.1:0-29875 GCA_964479995.1 uncultured Muribaculaceae bacterium
GCCGACAGAGCTAGGAACTCTCTATAAACCGCACGAAATAAAAGAACTTGCAGACCTTATGCACTCTTTTGGCGGTTATATTCATGTTGATGGTTCAAGAATATCAAATGCTGCCGCCTCATTAAAAATGCCAATTAAAAAGTTCACAAAGGATTGCGGAGTTGATGTTCTCTCATTTGGCGGCACAAAAAACGGACTGTTAATTGGTGAAGCTGTTGTTTTCTTTAAAAAAGAGCAGGCAAAAGATTTTATGTACATAAGAAAACAGGCTGCACAGCTCTTTTCTAAGAATAGATTTATTGCAGCACAGTTTGTCGCATTCTTAGAAAATGGACTCAACATTGAGTTGGCATCAAGAGCAAATTTAATGGCTTCTTATCTTTCCAAACAACTTACTGGTATTAAGCAAATTAAAATATCCAGGCCTGTTGAGACCAATGCTGTTTTTGCCCTTTTATCAAAAGATTTGGCAGAGAAACTTAGAGAGAAACACTATTTTTACACATGGGATGATGAAAGTGGTGAAGTTAGGTGGATGTGTTCGTTCAATACTACTAAAAAGGATATAGATCTATTTATAAAAGATATTAAAAACCTGACTGAAAATAAAAAACTCTAAACATATAATAACTATGGAAGTAACTAGAACATTTGATATCCTGGAAAAACTGGTTAAAGAGTATCCAAAAGATGATATTCTAAGCAGAAAAATTGGAGGGAACTGGATAAAATTCTCTTGCGATCAATACAAGGAGTACTCACATCTGCTCGCTTACTCATTTCTCACATTAGGATTAACCCCCGGAGATAAGGTAATTACCGTAAGTAGCAACAGACCGGAGTGGAATTTCATTGATATGGGGCTTAATCTGGCACAGCTTGTTCATGTTCCGGTATATACCACTCTGAGCAATGATGATTACCTGCACATTTTTAGCCATAGCGATGCAAAAATAATCTTTGTAGGTGGGGAGTTACTCCTAAAAAAGATAGTTCCTCTCACTTCACAAATCAATAGAGAAATAGAGGTAATAACAATGGAAAAAATTAATGGTTTTCGTTGTATTGATGATTTATACAGCCTGGGTAAAGAGGCTGATGTTAAGCATAAAGAAGAGATTGAATTAAATAAAAAAAGAATTGATGAAAATTCAGTAGCTACAATTATATACACTTCGGGAACTACAGGTGCACCCAAAGGGGTTATGCTTTCACATAAAAATCTTGTTTTTAATTTTAAAGCAACTGCAGCACAGCAGATTAAAGACTACAGCCATAAAATGCTCAGCTTTTTGCCACTCTGTCATATCTACGAAAGATCAATGAATTACAACTACCAATACCTTGGCATAAGTACCTACTATGCAGAAAGTCTTGGTACTATTGCCGCCGATTTAGCTGATTCTCACGCAGATGGGTTTTGTTCAGTACCCCGTGTCCTTGAAATGATGTTCAGTAAACTGGAAGCAGCAGGCAAAGATTTAAAAGGGATTAAGAAAATTATTTACAAATGGGCATTCTCAATTGCAACAAAATTTGATTACACTAAAACCACATCTCTCTATAAACTACAGTATAAGATTGCAGATAAGCTGGTTTACAGTAAATGGCGTCATAAATTAGGAGGCAAAGAGATGCTGGTAGTTTCGGGCGGATCCTCCATACAAGAAAAAATAATCCGGCTTTTCACTGCTGCTAAACTATATATTTTCGAAGGCTACGGAATGACCGAGACATCACCTGTCATTGCAGTTAATAATCCCAAAGAGATGATAATCAAGATTGGGACTGTAGGTAAAGCTCTTGAGGGAACAGAATTAAAGATAGCAGAAGATGGTGAGATTCTAACCAGAGGGCCCCATGTTATGATAGGATACTACAAAGATCCTGAATACACCAGGGAGATTATTGATAAAGATGGCTGGTTGCATACAGGAGATATTGGAGTAATAGTTGATAAGATATTTCTAAAAATAACAGACCGCAAGAAAGAGATATTTAAACTTTCAGCCGGGAAATACATAGCCCCTCAGATTATTGAAAACAAACTCAGAGAATCAATGTACATTGAAAATTGCATGGTTTTAGGCGAGAATCAAAAGTTTACCTCTGCTCTGATAGTTCCGGATTTTAACAGGCTAAATGACTGGGCGGCGAAAAATAAAATTTTATCTAAAGACAAAAACGAACTTATAAAAGATCCATCTGTAATTGATAAAATAAATAGAGAGGTCGAAATTATTAATAAAACCCTCGCTCTTCATGAACGGGTCAGAAGAGTAAAGCTCGTTACAGATGAGTGGGCACCAACTAATGAAATGCTTTCACAGACCCTCAAGTTGAAAAGAAATAATATTAAGAAAAAGTATCATACATTAATAAACGAAATTTATAGAAGTGAAGAGTAACTATATCATACGTGAAGCCGCAGAGAGCGATTTTTCTTCTATTAAACATATTTGGCAGGTTTGCTTTACAAATGATTTAGAATACATAGATAATTTTATATTACATTGTCTTCCATATACAAAGAGCTGGGTTGCCATACCGGAATACGTAGTGAGCAAAGAAGCAGTTGCAGTACTTTCGTTGCTCCCCTCCTATCTTATTAATAACGAAAAAAGAATTGAAGGGGGATATATCTATGGAGTTGCCACACTTCCTCAACATAGAGGGAGTTCTCTTTCAAAGCTCTTAATGGAAAAGGCTGTTAATCATTCTATTCAGAATGATCTTAGTTATCTGGTTGTAAAGCCCGCTACAGAGACTCTCTTTGATTTATACAAAAAACAGGGCTTTGATATTACTCTTTTTAAATCTCTTTCTACCCTAAATATCAACCTGTTGAATAGTTATGAAAATCCTAAATTCAAATCTCTTACAGAACTCAATTATAACAATAATTCTGTAATATTTGAGGCCTCTTTTTCCCAACAAATTCAGGAGCTTTTTAGCTTAAGGGAAAATAGTACAAAAAGAACTCTTTTATGGCCGCTAAAGATATTGAGATATTCTGTTTTAGAAACTTTCAAGAAGGGTGGTATTCTTCATCTCTTTTTAAATCCAGGCTCTGAATCAGTTGAACTTTATTATCTGGCATACCCTTTTGATGAAAACACCTCAATAATTAAAGTAGTAGAGACTAATATATGCAATAAGAGTGAATTAGATATTGTCATTGCCAATATTAGAACATATTATCCGCAAGCAACTACTATTTATATTGAGAAAAGATATAATGAAAAAGATTCTGAAATATTACCAATAAAATCGGCACTTATAAAGATTCTCGACAATAAAATCAGTTCTGATTCCATATCCTATTTCCATCTTGCCATACCGATGGAATAATATTGTTCCACGAGGAACATTAGTTAAGTAAATAGCTGACCATAAACATTTCATCGGCCAAAATAAATAAGAAGAATAGATATATCTGCCGGAGATACTCCCGGTATCCTTGATGCTTGAGAAATAGTTTTTGGCCTGTATTTGTTTAGTTTCTGCCTTGACTCTGTTGACAGGGATGTTAGTAATGAATAATCAAATTTTTCGGGTATAGTAATCTCTTCCAGTTTTAATATCTTATTTGCAATTCTCTTCTCTCTATCAATATACCCCTTGTATTTTATCATAATTTCCGTAGATTCAAGTATTTCCTTTTGTATTAAGTTATTCGTTTTCTCATCTGCGTTTTCAAGATTAGGGGTATAAGGCAGCTTCATAATGTCTTGACTGTAGGAATACTCCTGATTAAATGTTTCTCGTGGAACAAATTGAATAAGATGATTTAAAGTCACCTCAGGTCTCGTTAATAACTCTGAAATACGTTTCTTTTGATTAATTGGCGTTGAGTTTAATTGATTTAATACAGGATTTATCTGTATGGGATCTAATGAATTATTTTTTAAGTAATTCATTAAAGTATAAACTGCTTCATATTTATCATTCGCAAGTCTTAATCGTTCCTCTGTTGCAAGTCCTATCTTGTATCCTTTTTCAGTAAGTCTAAGATCGGCATTATCTTGTCTCAGCAGAATTCTATATTCTGCCCTTGATGTAAACATCCTGTAAGGTTCGTCAACCCCTTTTGTTACTAAGTCATCAATGAGCACACCAATGTATGCCTCGTCCCTTTTTAATATTAAGGGTTCTTTATTTTTAATTTTATTATGTGCATTAATTCCGGCAATGAGACCTTGTGCCGCAGCCTCTTCATAGCCTGTTGTTCCATTTATTTGTCCTGCAAAAAATAGGTTTTCCAGCTCCTTTAACTCTAAAGAATGTGTTAATTGAGTAGGTGGAAAGTAATCGTACTCAACGGCATAAGCAGGCCTGTATATATTTACTGCCTCTAAACCGGGAATAGCTCTTAGAGCTTTAAATTGTACATCTAAAGGAAGCGATGATGCAAAACCTTGTAAATAATATTCATTTGTATTCCATCCCTCTGGCTCCAAATATAATTGATGTGAGCTCTTTCCTTCAAAGATTCTTAATTTATCTTCTATACTTGGACAATATCTTGGTCCTCTTCCAGAAATTTTACCGGAAAAAAGAGGTGAAAATTCAAACCCACTTTTTAGAAGTGAATGAACCTCTTCATTAGTGTGAACCATATAACAGCACATCTGTTTAACCGCTGATTGCACCGGAGAGTGAATATTCAAAAAGGTAAATTTTTCTGGATTTATATCACCTTCTTGTCTTTGTAATCTTTTTAAATCAACAGATCTTATATCAATTCTTGGTGGAGTTCCGGTTTTAAGTTTTTCTACTGATAAGCCCTTTAATAAAAGTTGTTCAGAAAGGTATTTTGATGATGTCTCCCCTACTCTCCCTCCCTCTGTTACGTTTAATCCTATGAATATCCTGGCATTCAGGAAAGTACCCGCAGTAAGTATTGTTATTTCTGAATAAAATTTTGATCCTAATACTGTTTTTACACCAATTATTCGCCTATTTTCGAAAATTAACTCTGTAACGGTATCTTGCCAAATATTAAGGTTTGCAGTGTTTTCGAGTACATATCTCCAATTCATTGAATAATATTGTCTGTCACATTGCGCCCTTGGACTCCACATTGCAGGACCCTTGGATCTGTTAAGCATTCTAAACTGAATAGTAGAAGCATCAGTAATCAGACCCGTGCAGCCTCCTAAAGCATCTATCTCTCTAACAATCTGTCCTTTCGCTATACCCCCTATTGCCGGATTACAGGACATTTGGGCTATCTTACTCATGTCCATTGTAATTAGCAAGACTTGTGACCCCAATTTTGCGGCTGCATAGGCTGCCTCACATCCGGCATGTCCTGCCCCTACAACAATTATATCATACTTTGTTGTCATTTTATCTGGTACTCCGTTTTAAGTTTTTCTAAAATAGAAAGTGAGTAATCTTCGAGATATCTCATATTATTTACCTCTTGAGTCGTTTTATCATTAAATCCAAGAAGATGTAAAATGCCATGAATTATTACTCGCGACAACTCTTCATGATAATTTGTTTTATACCTATTTGAATTAGCATTGACAGTTTCAGGATTTATATATAAATCTCCATTAATTTTTAATGGATCTGAGTAATCAAAAGTTATTATATCCGTGTAATAACTATGTTTTAAATATTGATTATTAAGGTATAATATACGTTTCTTAGAGCAAAAAATTATATTAATATCTCCTATCTTCTTTTTTGGATCATTTTTTTGGATAGATTCTACCACATCTTTAATCCACCTTTTATAAAGATTTTTATTTCTAAATTTAAAAATTATATCATCAGAGAAAAAAAGTATCATCTTTTTGCAGAGATTTGAATTTATGATAGATTTGCAAAATTATAAATATTTACATTAACACTAATTTTTTCTAATTATGTCAAAAGTATCAATTATTGGTGCAGGTAATGTAGGAGCAACAATAGCAAATGCAATTGCCAATATGCAGTTTGCTTCTGATATAGTTCTTTTAGACATTAAAGAGGGAATAGCTGAAGGTAAAGCAAGAGACATGATGCAAACAGCTAAACTTTACAGATATTTTACTCAAGTTACCGGTGTTACAGGTGATTATACCAAAACTGCAAATTCTGATGTTATTGTTATTACCTCCGGTATCCCGCGGAAACCTGGTATGACAAGAGAAGAGCTTATAGAAACCAATGCTAAGATTGTTAGCGGTGTCATTGAGAAAGCGCTGGAATACTCTCCGGAAGCTATTTTTGTAATTATATCAAATCCAATGGACACAATGACCTACCTTACATACAAAAAAAGCAATTTACCTAAACATAGGGTTATTGGAATGGGAGGTATTCTTGACAGTAGTCGCTTTACCGACTATCTGAGTCTTGCGCTTAATGTACCTTCAAGCGATATTGAGGGACTTGTTATAGGTGGACATAGTGATACCTCTATGATGCCTTTAGTGAGATTCGCTTGCTATAAAAGCATTCCGGTAACAGAACTGCTTACAAAAGAGGAACTTAATAAAGTTGTTAATGATACAATGGTTGGCGGTGCAACTCTAACCAAAATGTTAGGGACCTCTGCATGGTATGCTCCTGGCGCTGCTGCCGCCGTTTTGGTTAAAGCTATTATGCTAAATGAAAACAAGATCTATCCTTGCTCTGTTTATCTCAATGGTGAATATGAGCAAAAAGATATTTGTACGGGAGTTCCTGTGATGATTGGCAAAAATGGCTGGAAAAAAATTATTGATTATAAATTAAACGACGAAGAGAGAGAGCTTTTTAATAAAAGCTGTGACTCTATAAGGTCTGTAAATAATCTTCTTTTCGAATTGAATCTTATTTAGTTTAAAATAATTTTTGCATCTTTGCACAACTTAGTGATGGGGTATTAGCTCAGTTGGCTAGAGCGCTTGCATGGCATGCAAGAGGTCATCGGTTCGACTCCGATATGCTCCACAGGTTTTTAACAATTTAATATTTTTATATTGCTCTCATTTTGTTGATTTTACTGTTTTTTTTGTAAGTTTATTAACAATACTTTTTGATAAATGCCAATTTGTTTTTAAATTTACAGGCCAATTTAATCTTGAACGTATAAAAAGATATGGAAATTAAAAAGACACCTAAAGCAGACCTCGAGAATAAAAAGATTATTCTAAGAGAGATTGGGCTTATTTTTGCTCTACTGCTTGTTCTGGCCGCCTTTGAATATAAGACATATGAAAAGAAACAGGCCACACTTGGAGATCAGGCAACTGCTGTTATTGAAGAGGAGAGTGTTCCAGTAACAACAGATGCTCCGCCCCCGCCGCCTGAAATGCCAAAAATCCCTGTAGTTTCAGATGATATTGTTATTGTTGATGATGACATTCAGATTACTACCGAATTATTCATAAATACAGAGGATGATAAAAGTCTTGGAGTAGAGATTAAAGAGTATGTTCAGGGGAAAAAGGAAGAAATTATAGAAGAGGAAGATATTCCTTTTCTGATGGTTGAAGAGAAGCCTAAATTCATGGGTGGTGATGAAACGCTTTTCACTAAATGGGTGGCAGAAAGGCTTGTATATCCTGAAATTGCTAAAGAAAACAGCGTTCAAGGCCGTGTTACTTTAGAGTTCCGCGTTAATCCTGACGGCAGCGTTAGCGATGTTAAAGTTATAAGAGGTGTTGACCCTTCTCTCGATAAAGAAGCTGTTAGGGTTGTCTCATCTTCACCTAAATGGACTCCGGGCAGACAAAGAAATAAGCCTGTACGTGTTATCTTTGTTTTCCCTGTTATATTCCAGTTGAGATAAAGTAAATTATGTAATAACGATTTAAAGACTGCCTCTATCAGAGAAGCAGTCTTTTTTATATGATAATGGAAAAAACAGTACTTGTTGGGGTAGTTTACTCACAAAGTGATTATTATAAGGTTAAAGAATATTTAAAGGAACTTGAATTTCTAACAGAGACCGCCGGGGCAGTTTCGCTAAAAACCTTTACTCAAAATCTTGATAAGCCAAACTCAAAAAGCTATATAGGTAGCGGGAAACTACAAGAGATTAAGGGTTTCATTAAAGAAAATGAAGTTAAACTTGTAATTTTCGATGATGAGCTTTCACCAACCCAGCTAAGAAACCTGGAAAGAGAGCTTGAGTGCAGAATTCTTGACAGGACAAATCTCATACTCGATATATTTGCTCAAAGAGCTAAGACAGCGTATGCTAAAACACAGGTAGAACTTGCACAATATCAGTATCTTTTACCACGTCTTACCAGGATGTGGACTCACCTTGAAAGGCAAAGGGGAGGAATAGGTATGAGAGGTCCCGGAGAGACTCAAATTGAAACCGACAGAAGAATTATTCTCGATAAAATCAGCCGTCTTAAAGATCAGCTTAAAAAGATTGACAGACAAATGTCCTCACAAAGAGGTAACAGAGGCTCAATGGTAAGAATTGCCCTTGTCGGTTACACAAATGTCGGTAAGAGTACTATAATGAATCTTTTGGCTAAGAGTGAGGTTTTTGCCGAAAATAAACTTTTTGCTACTCTGGACACCACTGTAAGAAAAGTTGTTATTGAAAATGTACCCTTTTTGCTTAGTGATACCGTTGGTTTTATCCGAAAACTTCCACACCAGTTAGTCGAATCTTTTAAAAGCACTTTGGATGAAGTGCGGGAATCCGATATTCTTTTACATATAGTTGATGTATCGCATCCGAATTTTGAGGAACAGATTAAAACAGTTGAGCAAACACTTTTTGAGATTGGAGCAAAAGATAAACCGGTATTTTTAATTTTCAATAAAATTGATGCTTACACTTATGAACCTCTGGATGAATTTGACTACAGGGAAAAGAAGAGAGAGAATTACAGCCTGGAAGAGTTACAAAACAGCTGGATGAGTAAAAAGCACTCCCCATGTATATTCATATCGGCAAAAGAAAAAATCAATATTGAAAAGCTCAAAAATGATGTTTATAAGATGGTAGCAGAGATCCACTCCGGCAGATACCCTTTTAATAACTTTTTATGGTAAAGCTTTTTCCAGAAATTGTTTACATAGCTCTGCTGTAAGCAGAGGCTCCTCAATAAATCCGGAGTGACCCGAGTTCTCAAGAAAATAGTAATCTGGCTTTTCCATTGTAGAGATAAATTTCTGCGCAGCCTCCACAGATATATAATTGTCGTGATTCCCAAATATCATAAGGAGTGGAGTAGATGTTGACCTAAGAAAATCTGCATTGTCATCTCTATTCATCATGCCTTTGATAAGTGCTATTACCCCATCATTATCATGAATTTCTGCCAGTTCTGTGATCTCTTCAATATTTGTCTTCATTTTAAGCTTATTATGAGGGGCAAACATCTTAGGTACGGAGAGTCTTGTAATACTGTTTAATTTGCCCTGTTTTACAAGCTCTACCTCCCTTAAACGCTCTGCTCTTTTCTCTTCTGAATCTGCAAAAGGAGACGAATGCATCATTATAAGGGCTGAGAACCTGCCGGGATGCCGCTTTATTGCTTCAATAGAGATATATCCTCCCATTGAATGTCCCAGAATTGCCGCATTATTTATCTCAAGATTTTCAAGCAATTCATTTATTAAATCGGCGCAATTTGCCATAGTATTTACAGGTAATGCACCCGAAAGACCATGTCCAGGTATATCTATCGTAACAATTCTGTAAGAGTCTGATAATAGTTTTGAAAATTCTTCCCAAACATAAAGTGTCTCAAGATATCCGTGTAAAAGTACTAATACTTTTTCGCCTTTTAAAGTATCAGAGATATGGACAGGTATTCCGGCAACTGTTTTAAAATATTCCATGAATAATGAGTTTTACACAAATCTACATGTTTTAAACCTTATTTTTTTAATTTTGTACTAATTGTGCGCTAGTTATCTTATTTGCCAATTAATTTATTTATGAAGAATATCAAAAAACTCCTTTTTTTTGCCGGGTTATTCCTATTTCTTACTACAACCAGTTGCTATAAAGAGATTGAACCGATAATCCTTACAGGTAAATGGGATCTTGACACCTCAGAGGTTATTTTTCTTCCGGTATTAAAGCTTTTTGATCCAAATACTACCCCTGAATATCTTACTGTCAGAAATTTTCTGGAAAAAAATAATAACAATATAAGGAAAGAGCTAATGAAACCCGAATCAATCGTGTTTAAACTTCCCAATATTGTGGAGTTTTATTACAAAGGTGCTCCTCTCCCAATCATTGGAACTTATGTACAAGACGGTGCCTTTTTCACAATTAAAAACACATTTTTTCCTAACGGACTCACCGGGGCATCTGATAATTTAGGCCTTAACTTGTTTTATGACAGAGAATTCCTTTTTAAGATCCTCTATAGATATATTACAGAAAGTGATGGCGCTCCGGAAGTCTATAACTTTCTTATCGAGACAGTTCACGGAGTAGGTACCTATAAAAGGTAGCTTAATCTTTTATCCTGGCCAGAAAAAACTGACGATTCATTCGTGCAATGTGGGTAACAGAGATGTTTTTAGGGCACTCCATTTCACAAGCTCGTGTATTTGTACAATTCCCAAATCCAAGTTCATCCATCTTTGCAACCATTGCTTTTACTCTTCTTGATGCTTCGATTTTTCCTTGAGGAAGTAGTGCCAGGGAACTTACTCTGGCAGACACAAATAGCATTGCAGAACCATTTTTACATGTTGCTATACATGCTCCGCAACCTACGCAAGCAGCAGCATCCATGCTCTCTTCTGCTTTCTCTCTGGGTATCGGAATTGTATTTCCGTCGGGGACTCCGCCTGTACTGACAGAAATATAACCTCCTGCCTGCATTATTTTATCAAGAGCCTTTCTATCTACAATAAGATCCTTTATTACAGGCATTCCCGCTGACCTCCATGGCTCTATTACGATAGTGTCACCATCTTTGAACCTTCTCATATGAAGTTGACAAGTGGTAATATCATTGTCTGGTCCGTGGGCTCTTCCATTAATATAAAGAGAGCACATACCACAAATACCTTCTCTGCAATCATGGTCGAATGCAACGGGATCATCACCTTTACATCCCTTTTCAACAGCTACAGGATCTATCCCCTCTCTTACCAGCTGTTCGTTTAAAATATCCATCATCTCTAAAAACGATGTATCCGGAGAGATATTTTTTATGGAATATGTGCGAAAACACCCTTTATCTTTTGCATTTTTTTGTCGCCAAACTTTTAAAGTAAAGTCCATATCTATTTGATTTCTTATTCTTTGTAATTTCTGGTAGCTAATTGAACAAACTCATAATTGAGCTCCTCCTTGTGCATAATATTGCCGTATTCTTCTTTAAACTCCCAACATGCAACATACATGAAATTTTTGTCATCTCTTTTTGTTTCACCATCTTCTGTCTGCATCTCTTCTCTAAAGTGCCCCCCGCAAGACTCATTTCTATGAAGAGCATCAGCAGCCATAAGCTCTGCCAGTTCAAGGTAGTCTGCCAATCTTATTGCCTTCTCGAGCTCCTGATTTAGCTCTTTTTTATCTCCGGGTACCCGCACTCTTTGCCAAAACTCTTCTCTAAGTACTCCTATTTCTGATTTCGCTTTTTTCAAACCCTCTTCATTTCTTGCCATCCCTACTAAATCCCACATAATGTGTCCCAATCGCTTATGCAAAGAATCAACGCTTTCGTCGCCTTTTACATTAAAAAGTTTATCAATCTTCTTCTCAACTATCTCTTCTGCCTCTTTAAACGCAGGATGGCTGGTATCAATCCCTGGAACCTGGATTTTTCCGGCCAGATAATCTCCAATAGTGTACGGTAAAATAAAATATCCGTCTGCAAGACCTTGCATTAGTGCAGATGCTCCCAGTCTGTTCCCTCCATGATCGCTAAAATTAGCCTCTCCAATGGCATAAAGACCGGGAATTGTTGTCTGAAGATTGTAATCTACCCATAATCCTCCCATGGTATAGTGTATGGCAGGATAGATCATCATTGGCTCTTCATAAGGATTTACGTCAACAATTTTTTCGTACATCTGGAAAAGGTTTCCGTACCTCTCCTCTATAACTTTTTTACCTAACCTTTCGATGGCTGTTTTGAAGTCAAGAAAAACAGCAAGTCCAGATTCATTAACACCAAATCCGGCATCACACCTCTCTTTTGCAGCTCTGGATGCAACATCGCGAGGTACAAGATTACCAAAGGCAGGGTATCTTCTTTCCAAGTAATAATCCCTATCCTCCTCTGGTATCTGAGAAGCTTTAATCTCCTTTTTCCGCAGTTTCAGGACATCCTCCTTTTTCTTCGGAACCCAGATTCTACCGTCATTCCTGAGGGATTCACTCATAAGTGTTAGTTTTGACTGCTGGTTACCTTGTACAGGAATGCAAGTCGGATGTATTTGAGTAAAAGAGGGATTTCCAAAAAACGCTCCTTTTTTGTAAGCCTGCCATACCGCCGAACCATTGCTGTTCATTGCATTTGTTGAAAGGAAGAAGACATTACCGTAACCACCTGTTGCTATCACAACAGCATGTGCCCCGTATCTTTCAAGCTCTCCTGTTACTAAATTCCTTACTATAACTCCTCTTGCCTCGCCATCTACAAGCACCAAATCTACCATCTCACGTCTTGTGTATGATTTTACATTTCCAAGATTTATCTGACGATTCAGAGCGGCATAAGCGCCTAATAACAGTTGTTGTCCGGTCTGCCCCCTTGCATAAAATGTCCTGCTCACTTGTGAGCCTCCAAAAGAGCGATTATCTAACAATCCGCCGTACTCTCTGGCAAAAGGAACTCCTTGTGCAACACATTGATCAATTATTAAATTACTTACCTCCGCCAATCTGTAAACATTACCCTCTCTGCTTCTGTAATCACCACCTTTAATGGTATCATAGAAAAGCCTGTAAACAGAATCATTGTCGTTAGGATAGTTTTTTGCTGCATTTATACCTCCCTGTGCTGCAATTGAGTGAGCTCTGCGTGGAGAATCGCTTATACAAAAAATTTTTACATTGTAACCCAGTTCGCCCATTGCAGCTGCAGCAGATGCTCCGCCAAGCCCTGTTCCAACAACAATGATATCAAGTTTTCTTTTATTGGCAGGGCTAACCACCCTTATCTGCGATTTATGCTTTGTCCACTTTTCTGACAAAGGCCCTCCGGGTATCTTAGATTTCAGTTTCTCAGACATTTTTTTGCATTTAAAAAGTCGGTAAAAATACCTAAATTATAATGATTTGGCAAGTGATTGATATGAATCGATAACTATTTTATCTGTTTCAAATCAAAATATTGTTGGGTCCTCTCTGTTTTCTTTTATTATATCAAGGTGTTTATAAGCGAGTTCCGTTACCTCTCTTCCTCTTGGTGTTCTTTGAATTAAACCTTCTTTGATTAAAAATGGTTCATAAACCTCTTCAATTGTACCTATATCTTCGCTTACTGCCGTAGCTATAGTTGAAACTCCCACAGGTCCTCCTTTAAATTTATGTATTATTGTTGATAATATCTTATTATCCATTGAATCTAATCCTCTTTTATCAATATTTAAAGCATCAAGGGCATATAGAGTTATTTTTAAATCAATCACTCCGCTCCCTTTTACCTGAGCAAAATCTCTTACTCTTCTTAAAAGTGCATTTGCAATCCTGGGAGTTCCTCTACTTCTCCTTGCTATTTCATGAGCAGCCTCATTTTCAATGGATATATTTAAAATAGATGCACTTCGTTTGACTATTCCCAATAAGACCGGAGCATCATAATACTCAAGATGAGATTGTATACCAAATCTCGCCCTTAAAGGAGATGTCAAAAGACCGCTTCTTGTTGTTGCTCCAACCAGTGTAAAAGGGTTGAGAGTTATTTGGACGGAACGGGCGCCAGGTCCTTTATCTATCATCAGATCAATTGTAAAATCTTCCATTGCGGAGTATAAGTACTCCTCAACTATGGGAGACAACCTATGTATCTCATCAATAAAAAGAACATCTCCTTTCTCAAGTGATGTTAAAAGGCCCGCGAGATCTCCGGGCTTATCCAACACCGGACCAGACGTAATCTTAAGATCAACGTTTAGTTCCTTTGCTACAATATGGGCCAAAGTTGTTTTGCCTAATCCCGGAGGTCCGTGAAACAGAATATGATCTAATGCTTCTCCTCGCATTAAAGCGGCTTTTACAAAAACTTTAAGATTATCTATTGTTTTGTCTTGTCCGGAGAATTCAGCAAAATCTTTTGGTCTCAATTGTCCTTCAAAATCCCTATCTTTATATCCTTTTTCATCTCTTGGGTCAAAATTCACCATAGATTTTAACATTTTTAATATTTACAAATATATTTTAATTTTTAATATTTATTTTGTTTTTTATAATACTCTGTTGATATGTTTATAAGTTTATTTATCAACAATTAATTAAGAAATATTTATATTAATTAACATTATATTAACAGATAAAAAACATATTAAAATAGTAAGAATCTTTTTGTTATATAAATTAAGATAAATTATATTAACAGTGTTGATAAAAGTAAAAAAAGGATATTAACAACTATTTTTTGTTGATAATAATTAGATATTTTACCAATAAAAAGAGGTGATCAAATTTGTATTTAATCCGATTATTTTTATATAAATATTCTGATGAGAAATAAAAAAAATCTTATTAATAATTATCAACAAAGATACGTTAATAATATATCTTTGTGGCCAGATTATGAATCAAGCAATATCAGAGGAAAAATTTATATCTCAAAGATCTGTTAATGAACTCATTGAATGGGTTGAATCAGAAGATAAAAGCAGTATAGTAATCGAAGGACTTTACTCATCCGCAAAAGCATTTGCTATTTCGGCGTCGGTAAAGAGAGGTGTACACTTAATACTGCTTAATAATAGAGAAGATGCAATATATTGTTGTGGAGATCTGTATAAATTACTTGGAAAAGAGAGGGTCTTTTTTTTCCCTCCATCAAAGAATTATAATTCGAGAAATTTAAACAAAGACTCGTCTCATCAGGTACAGAGAATAGCTGCAATTAACGCTGTAAGAGAATTTACAGAGGGAAAATCAGATCATACAAAAATTTTCCTTGTAGGCTATCCGTACTCTGTCTCCGAACCTGTTATAAATAAAAAAAGACTGAAATCTAATATATTTACAATCTCTAAAGGAGATTCATTCTCTCATGAATTTATTCAGGAGACGCTTTTTGCACTCTCTTTTAATCGTGTAGATTTTGTTTCAGAACCGGGACAATTTGCCATACGAGGTGGTATTATCGACCTGTTCTCTTACACATATAACAGACCCTTCAGAATTGATTTTTTTGGAGATACGATTGAAAAAATTAAGATTTTTGATATTGAAACTCAAATATCTGCAGAGGAGGTTAACTCAGTAGACATTTTACCTGATATATGTGAAACTGAGCGGGAAGAAGAAGAGGATATTTTTAATTTTTGTAATAATAATGCCACTGTTTGGATAACAGACGAGGAGTATTTCTCCTCTCAAATAGAACAAATAGATACCAATAAAAAAGAGGAGGAGAGATTTCTTTCCTTTAAAAAATTTAAAAGCATATTATCAGAACAAAAAAGGGTAATGTTCGCGCCTGTTTCTGGAATCTATAAAGATGAAAAAAGAATAAAGTTTCAGACTTCGCCACAGCCGTTATTCAATAAAAATTTTGAACTTTTGGCCGGCGATATTATCAGAAGAGTCGGCGAGGGATATGAGGTATCTATATTAAGTGAGAATGAGAGTCAAACAGAGCGGATTAAGGCCATATTCTCATCAATTGAAGGGCTTTCAAATATAAAAATTGATACAGAAAGCCCATCTATTCACGAGGGGTTTATTGATCACAAAGCAAAGATTTGTCTTTATACCGATCATCAGATATTTGAGCGACATCATAGAGTAAAAACATACAGAACTGTTGAAAAGAGCGAAAGACTCACCATAAATGAGCTCAATTCTTTCGAGATGGGTGATTATATTGTCCATATAGACCACGGGGTGGGGCAGTTTGGGGGACTTATTAAGACAAATGTAGGAGGCAGGCAACAAGAGGTAGTTAAGCTGATTTACAAAGATGGAGACGTTATATTTGTCTCTATTCACGGACTTCATAGGATAACAAGATATAAATCAAAGGACTCACAGCCACCAAAAATATACAAACTTGGAACAGGAGCCTGGCAGAAACTTAAAAGTAGTGCTAAATCCAAAGTAAAGGATATAGCCAAGGATCTTGTTGATCTTTATTCAAAAAGGAGAGAGGCCGATGGTTTTGCTTTTTCAGGAGATACATTCATGCAAAAGGAGTTGGAGGCATCTTTTATATATGAAGATACGCCCGACCAAATAAGGGCTACATCTGCAATAAAGGAGGATATGGAGCGTAAATATCCTATGGACAGGCTTATCTGCGGCGATGTTGGTTTTGGAAAAACAGAGCTTGCAATAAGAGCCGCTTTCAAGGCAGTTGCCGATAGTAAACAGGTGGCAGTGCTTGTTCCAACCACAATTCTGGCTCTGCAGCACTATAAAACCTTTAATGATAGATTGAAAGATTTCCCTTGTGAAATCAATTATGTGAGCAGATTGAGAACCTCGGCTGAAATTAAGGAGGTTGCAGAATCATTATCCCGTGGAAAAACAGATATTGTTATTGGCACTCACAAATTACTTAATAAAGAGATAGCCTTTAAAGATTTAGGGCTGCTTATAATTGATGAGGAGCAGAAATTCGGAGTAGCTGCAAAAGAGCGGTTGAGACAGATGAAACTTAATGTGGACACTCTCACCTTAACAGCAACACCTATACCTAGAACCTTGCAGTTTTCCCTGTTGGGAGCACGCGATCTCTCAATAATCAATACGCCCCCACCCAACAGACTCCCTGTCCAAACGGAGGTAATTGATTTTAATGAGGAGATAATACGGGAGGCTATTAACTACGAGGTTGAGAGGGGCGGACAGGTGTTCTTTATACATAACAGGGTTGAGGATATTAAAAGTGTTGAGGATATCATTAAAAGGATCTGTCCTAATATTAAAAGCTGTATTGGTCACGGGCAGATGAAGCCGACAGAGCTCGAAAAGACAATTTTGGATTTTATGATGGGTGACTCTGATGTGCTCGTTTCAACTTCAATTGTTGAAAATGGGCTTGATATTCCCAATGCTAATACAATAATCATAAATCAGGCCCAAAACTTTGGACTAAGCGACCTTCACCAGTTAAGAGGAAGGGTAGGGAGGTCAAATACAAAGGCATTCTGCTATCTTATTACTCCATCAATCTCTGCGCTTACCGACGATGCAAGGAGGAGAATACGGGCAATTGAAGCTTTTTCTGACCTTGGAAGCGGATTCAATATTGCAATGCAGGATTTGGACATAAGGGGAGCTGGAAATCTGCTTGGAGCAGAGCAGAGCGGTTTTATTGCAGATATGGGCTTTGAAACTTACCATAAAATTTTATCGGAAGCACTGCTTGAAGTTCGTGAGGAGAGGGGTATTCTTCAATCGGAGGTTTATGATAAGAATCCGGCAGAGATAGAGTATATTAGCGACTGCTCAATAGATACCGACCTGGAAATCCTCTTTCCAGATTCTTACATAGGCATAACAGCAGAGAAAATAAGATTATACAAAGAGTTAAATGAGATAAAAGAGCCTAAAGGCCTGGTGCGGTTCATTGATGAGATTGCAGATAGGTTTGGTCCTCTCCCCACAGAGGCTGTACAGCTAACTTATATAGTAAGATTAAGATGGCTTGCAATTGAACTGGGTTTTGAAAAGATAATCCTGAAAAACAATATTTTACTAGCCTATTTTGTTAACAATCCTCTTTCGCAATATTACTCATCTTCAAGATTTGCCTCCATTCTGCAATTTCTGCAAAAACAACATAAGAGATTTAGAATTAAAGAGCAGAAAGAGAAGCTGTATATAATGGTGGATAATGTTAAGAGCGTAGAGCAGGCGTACAATATTTTTTTGGAAATGAAGTAATATTTTTGCATACCTTTGCTGCGGTGACAAATCTTTTGATAGACATAGGTAATACATCTGTTAAGGCCTCATATGCCAACGGAATGAAACTTGAAGAACCCATCAGATATGAGGGAGGTGATTTACACAGTTTTATTCTTGGCTTAGCTAAACAAAAGAAGGTAAAAACGATTGCTATCTCTTCGGTAAGAGTGGAGGAGGGTGCTTCTTTTTCTTACCTTGAGAGTGAATGTGATAGATTGATAGTTGTAGATGGAGGTATAAAATCACCTATTATAAACCGATATAAAAGGCCGGAATTACTTGGTAGTGACAGGATATTGGCAGCAATAGCAGTCAATTTTCTTTTTCCCGGCGAGGATGCTCTGATATTTGACTTTGGAACAGCTCTTACAATTGATTTTCTGACAAAAAACGGAGAGTTTGAAGGAGGGAATATTTCACCGGGAATCAAAAGCAGATTTAAGTCGCTTAATGATAATACTCAACGACTTCCGTTATTAAACACACCTAACAGAATAGTGAGTATAGGGACTGATACACAGGAGGCAATAGAGAATGGAGTCATTTTAGGTCTGATTTTTGAAGTAGAGGGTTATATAGAGAAGTATCCAAACTATAAATATATTTTTTCTGGAGGTGATGCGATTTATTTTGCAGAGAGAGTGAAAAGTTCCATATTTGTAGTTTACAATTTAGTATTGATAGGTTTGGCACGCATGGCGGAGTATTATGCAAAAGAGATATAACATAGGATGCATTGCTTTTATGGCAGCGCTGTTTTTAACAGGTAACATATCGCACGCACAAAATACCGATGCGATGGGTACATTTACTCCTTATTCAGTTTTTGGTGTGGGAGATATTAACAAAGCAGGAACTGCTTTCAATAAGGCTATGGGAGGGGTTGGTATTGCTGTAAGAGATAACAGGGTGATCAACATACTTAATCCTGCGGCTTTCTCAGAAAGAGACACTCTCACATTCATGCTCGATTTTGGAGTGGATCAGAAGAACCTTATTGTCTCCGGGAAAAACTCAAAAACGGGATATAATGTTTTTAATATGCACCACCTGGTAATGAGCTTTCCTTTATATAAAAAATCGGCCTTTGCGTTCGGAGTTACTCCATACAGTAGTGTAGGCTATAAATTTGAAGAGTCGGAGAAGGATCCTGCTTTAGTGAATCAGCTGGGAGAAGTTCGTTATCAAAGATATGGAACAGGAGGTATAAACAGAGCTTTTTTTGGTGTATCTCAACAACTTTTTAACAGAAT
Source organism: uncultured Muribaculaceae bacterium (assembly GCA_964479995.1). Lineage (GTDB taxonomy): Bacteria > Bacteroidota > Bacteroidia > Bacteroidales > UBA932 > Bact-08. The sequence goes on from CAYZPF010000012.1 coordinate 19,273, forward strand.
TTCCATTGGGCTGGAAGGAATTTACTATTTTGGCTCTATTGATCGTTATTCAGATATACTATTCCTGTCCAATCCCGCTTATAGGGCGATAAATACCGGGACAGATTACGTGATAAGCTCAATAACAGGCAAGGCAGGAATTCAGTTTAAGGCAAATTTTTCAAAAGAGACAGAGGTAACTGCAGGTGCAACCTGGCTGTTTGGAACTAATCTTTCAGGAGATTTCACAAAATTCTCCTTTGCCACTAATTCGGCAGGAGTCAAAGATACTGTTTATTATAATGTTGCCAACAACACTCAAATGGAGATCCCTTCGGAACTTGGAGCGGGCATATCCGTAAAGAAAAGAGATAAATGGTTGATTGCAGCAGATTACATCAGGCAGAACTGGAGTAATGTAAAATTTGCTGCTACTCCCGGAATTGATTTTTTGACCTCATTAAGCAATAGATTTAATTTTGGTTTTGAGTATACTCCCAACAGATACGATATTAGATATTACTTTAAAAGAGTTACCTATCGAGGCGGCGCCTACTATGAACAGAGTTATATGAAAATCGGAGGCAGACAAGTAAACTCTTTTGGTATAACAGCAGGCTTAACACTACCTGTTTTTGGATTAAACAACGGGGTTGGAATATCGATGGATTTAGGACAAAGAGGTTCATTACAGAACTATATGGTCAGAGAGAGATATTTGATGTTTAATGTAAGTATATCTCTCTGCGACCGCTGGTTCTATAAATACAGATATGAATAATAACCGGTATAATATAATTTAAAAAGATCATGAAAAAAGTACGCATTCTATTAATCTCTGCAATTTTCACCCTCCTGGCAGTATCCGGATATGCTCAAAATAGCCTTGCCGGAGCTAGTAAGGAGTGTCTGCTCAATTTGCAATTTTATGAAGAGTGGCTTAAGCAAGACAATTTGGTCGAAGCAACTCCCGTATGGAGAGAAGCTTTTCGCCTTTGCCCTCCGGGAATAAGGCAGAAACTGTATCAGGACGGTCAAAGAGTATTTAACTATCTCATTGAAAAGAATAAAGATAACCCCGAACTTAAAGAGAAACTTATTGATTCCCTCTTCATGATGTTTGACCTGAGGATTAAATATTTTCCAAACTATGCAGCAAGGGCAGCCGAATACAAAGTTTACGAGGTAGATAAGTACAAATCTAATGATGATGCACTGGTATTATCCGTCATTTACGACGCTATTAATCTTGGAGGGGCTTCAACCGAGCCGGGGCTTCTTGTTATGGCAATGCAAAGAGTGAGTAAAATGTTTAGTGAGAGCAAAGTGGTAGCAGATAAGGTTATGGAAACCTATGCAATGCTTGAAGATATTGTAGATGCTCAAATAGCTGCAAATAACTCAACTGCAGAGAGGGCAAAAAAGGATATTGACAACCTGTTTGCCACAAGTGGTGTCGCAAGCTGTGAAAATATTGTAACTCTTTTTACACCAAGGTTTGAAGCTGATCCGGACGATAAAGCACTGGTCTCTACAATTGTAAAACTTTTAAGTGATGCAAACTGTACAAATGAGGTACTTTTTCTTAAGGCGGTCAATGCACTTCACAAGCTAGAGCCAAGCTACACATCAGCTTATTATCTGTATCGTCTTTATGCTGCCAACAATGATCATGAGAATGCAATCAAAATGCTGATTGAAGCAATTGACAGCGAAGGATCGACAGATGTTGCAGATGCGAACTACCTCATTGAACTTGCCGACTACTATATGCGTAAAATGGAAAATCTTACAAAAGCAGCCGAGGCAGCGAGGCAAGCCCTTCAAAAAAGCCCTACAGTTGCCGGTAGAGCTAATCTTATCTTAGGTTTAATATGGGGTTCGCTTAAATGCACAGGCAATGAGATTGAAATAAGAGCCAAGTATTGGGTAGCAGTAGATTATTTAATTAAAGCAAGAAATGCTGAGCCTTCTTTGGCAGATGAAGCTAACAGGTATATCAGTTCTTACAGCCAATACTTCCCTCCTCAGGAAGAGGCATTTATGTTTGACGTAATTGACGGAGCTTCTTATACTGTTAACTGTGCCGGAATGACAGCTACAACTATAGTAAGAACCCGTAAATAATATGAGGCAATTTCTCTTTCCAGGAGATATAATTATGGTAGCAGTCACGTTTGTGATTGCTACTCTGCTTTTTTCCTGTAAAGATGAAATTCCAAAATCAGATCTGACTGTTGATGATATTTTTCCATCTCAACGTGTTGAGAACATGAATGTTGTGCAATTTACAAAAGGTATAAGCAGCCATATACTGGAGGCTCCCCTAATGGAGAGATATACAGAGGTTGATATACCTTATGATGCTTTTCCTGAGGGTATTATGTTAAAAGCTTTTACCCCTGAGGGTCTTCTTGAGACCAAAATAACTGCACGTTATGCGAAACATGTTGTCAAGAAAAACGAGGAGGTATGGGAGGTAAACGGTGATGTTGTTATAATAAATTTTTTAAAGGGAGAAACAGTTGAAACCGATACGCTCTTTTGGAATAGAATAACTAAACGCATATACACACATACCTGGGTTAAACTTACAACCCCGGAACTCTTTATGCAGGGTTATGGCTTGGAGTCCGATGAGATGGCCAGAAATGCTGTAATTCAAAATCCATTCGACAGCTATGCAATAGTCCACAGAGATTCCACAGAGACCCTTTACATAGATACTGTTAACTTTATAGGCCCTTTGTTGCCTGGAATCATTGCCGAATAATGGAAGATACCTTAATAAAGCCTGTTTTACTCATAATAGTTGCAGTTATATCATTGCTGTTAATGGCTATATTCACCGCATTGGAAAAGGCCTTTAAATCAATTGGCGGCCTAAGATATGAGGTGGATAAAAAGCAGGAAAAGAGATATGCAATAATAACAGAAGAGCTTTTGGAAAGGGAGTCAGAGCTAAATACTTCGCTAAAACTGGCATTTAATATTTTTCTAATAATTTTTGCCATTACGATAGCACTTTACTCTTCATACCTTTGGATAGGAGTTATGATATCTCTCTTTTTAACCCTTATTATTGCAAAAGTAGTCCCGATTGCTGTAGCAACCATCAATGCCGAATTTGTAGTGGAGCACCTGCTGTTTTTTGCAAGGGCGGCTATTTTTCTTCTATCTCCGTTTGTGAAGAAAGAGCCAAAAAGAGTTATAGAAGAGAAGGAGAAAGATGAAGAGATGGAGATATTTCAAAATGCGCTCTATTTTTCCGAAGTAAAAGTAAGAGAGTGCATGATTCCCAGAACAGAGATCTGTGCGATTGAAGAAAATGCAACCAATGAAGAGCTTTTGGCCCTTTTTGAAGAATCAAAATACTCCAGAATTATAGTATATAACGAAAATATTGACAAAATAACCGGCTATATTCATTCAAAAGATCTATTTATACAAAATAAACCTATAAAAGAGATGCTTAGGACTATAGACTTTGTCTCAGAGGAGATGGAGGCACAGAAGCTCTTAAAAAATCTTATAAAGAACAAGAAGTCTATAGCTGCAGTAAAAGATGAATATGGCGGTACTGCCGGAATAGTCACTCTTGAAGATTTGATAGAAGAGATATTTGGTGAGATCTCGGATGAGCTGGATAAAGAGGAGCTGGTAGAAAAGCAAATCTCTGACAGAGAATTTATCTTTTCGGCCAGGATTGAGATTAAATATCTGAATAAATCTTATGATCTGGATATTCCTGAAAGTGAGGATTATGAAACCTTGGGTGGATTTATCACCTGGTTTAATGAAAATATTCCGGTCGAAGGTGATGTTTTGAGATATAAAAACTTTGAATTTACAATAATTAAAACCAGCACTATTAGATTAGAGAGCGTAGGTTTAAGAATTGTTGAGGAATAGAAGAGTCATATAATAAAAAATTATTATCTTCGCGCCTTATAAGAAAATAACTAAATAAAAGATAAGAAAATGGCAGTTCTCGAGAAGATCCGCGTTAAAATGGGAGTGTTTATCACAGTAGTGATTGGTGTGGCACTCCTCTCATTTGTGCTTGATGCAGACACATTACGTTCGGCTATATCCATGTTCTCTTCTAAATATGATGTTGGCGAGATGAACGGGAAGGCTATAAGTTATAAAGACTTTCAAAAAAGAGTGGAATATTTTACCAGAATCAATCAAATGCTGACAGGTTCGGCAGCAATGGACGAAAGAGCATCAGAAATGGTTAATCAAAGTTCCTGGCAAGATATTTTGACAGATATTGTAATATTACCGGCAATTCAAAAAGCCGGAATAGCTGTTGGAGATGAAGAGATATTTGATTTGAGCCAAGGTTCAAACATCTCTCCTGTACTTTTGCGCGAAGCAGCTTTTTTGGATGCAAATGGTCAATTTGACAGAGACCGTTTAGTTCAACTGATAAAATCCATTCCTCAGGATAATTCAGGAGATTTGGCAACATATTGGGATTTCCTTGAGAAATCCATACTGGTTGATCAGATGGTCGGGAAGTATGTTACTTTACTGGCAAAGAGTACGGTACAAAATCCTATCGAACTTAGAAGGGCCATACTTGATAACAATATTACATCAGATGTCTCATTTGTAATGCAACCTTACGGATTTGCCACAGATACCTCAATAGTTGTTACCTCTAAAGAGGTAAGAGATTATTATAATAAAAACAGGGAAAATTTTGAACGAGAAGCTGGCAGAGACCTGGAGTATGTAGTTTTTGAAGTGGTCCCTTCAGAAGATGATATTATTGCAGCAGAGAATGATATTATCAAGTTGATGGATGAGTTTAAGACAACATCAAATCTTAAAGCATTCCTCATCAGAAATTCAGACAGGCCACTTGATAACACTTACTATAAGAGTGGAGAACTTGTTTCAAAATCTGCAATTATAGATGAATTTGCATTCAGAGCAAAAATTGGCGATGTACTTGAGCCGTTTAAAGAGGAGAATACTTTTATGGCGGCGAAACTTGTTTCGGTAAAACAACTCCCCGATTCTGTATTTGTACATCACATATTGCTGGCAAATAATAACAAAGAAAGTGCGAAAAACAAAGCTGACAGCCTTATTGATGTAATTGCAAAAGGTGCCGGTTTCTCTAAAGTTGCCACTGAAAATTCTCTTGATCAAAATCCTAATGTAATCCCCGGAGAACTTGGCTGGATGACTCAGGCGATGATGATTCCCGGATTCGAAGGATGCTTTGAAGCTACTCTTAATAAGCTCTTTACAGTTGAGAGTAATTATGGATTACACATTGTTAAGGTCTCTCAAAAAACAAAACTACAGAATAAAGCCCAGGTAGCTATACTTGAGAAAGAGGCTATTGCAAGTAGAGAGACATTCCAGAAGTACTACTCTCAGGCCAATGAGCTGGCGTCTAAATCGGACGGAAAGATTGATAAATTCAATGAACTTACTACTAAGATGGGACTTGTGCCTTTGCAGGCAAGCAACATTCAAGAGGGGGCAAAATCAATTGCAAGCTATAAAAATACGAGGGAGATTACCAGATGGGCTTATGACTCAAAGTTAGGCGATGTTTCTCAGATCATCTCTGTTGATAATAAATATTTCTTTATTGTAGCTCTTACCGGGATCAGAGATGCAGGTATCCCGACATTGGCAGCAGTTGAGAGCGAAATTACAGCCGAACTTAGAAGAGTTAAGAGTCAGGAGAAGATGCGGGACAATGTTAAAGAGCGAATTGCAGGCCTTACATCTCTTGAAGAGATTGCAGATAAACTGGGTACTACAGTAAGCAATCAAAGCGGAGTCTCTTTTGGAGCTCCCGGTTCGCAAAGCTTTGATCCAAAATTTATAGGCTATGTGGCCGGCGCAGGAGAGAGCACCCTTGTTGGCCCTGTAGCAGGGAGCGTAGGTGTTTATATCTTTAAAGTTGACTCAAGAGATACCGGATCTTTCTTTACTGAAGATGATGCAAAAATGCGCTCCAATCAAATGCTAAATTACCAAATACAGATGCTCCCGGCAATTCTTGAAAAGAATGCAAAAGTAAAAGACCATAGGACAAGATTCTTTTAGATCTTATTTAAGTTATTAAACATTAAATCTAAAGTGCATAATATCTCCATCCTGCACAATGTACTCTTTTCCCTCTACAGAGATCTTTCCAGCCTCTTTACATGCCAACTCTGAGCCGTACTTTACAAAATCATCATATTTGATTACTTCTGCACGGATGAAGCCTTTTTCAAAGTCGGTATGGATAACTCCGGCTGCCTGAGGGGCTTTAATCCCTTTTGGATAGGTCCAGGCTTTCACCTCCTGCACGCCGGCAGTGAAGTAAGTCTCAAGATTAAGGAGTGAGTAGGCTGCTCTTATCAGGCGAGAAACGCCGGATGAGGTAAGCCCAAGCTCATTAAGAAACATTTCGCGCTCCTCATAATTCTCAAGTTCGGCTATCTCAGATTCAATCTTTGCTGCAACTATAAGCATCTCTGCATCTTCATCCTTGATTGCCTCTCTTACCTCTTCAACATATCTGTTGCCTTTTTGGGCCGAGTTCTCATCCACATTACAAACATAAAGCACAGGTTTGTTTGTTAATAGATAGAGTTCTTTTGCCATTCTTACATCCTCGGCATTGTCAAATATAACAGTTCTTGCACTTTTACCCTGGACAAGCGCCTCTTTGAACTTGCTGAGAATCTCATACATTCTTTTTGCATTTTTGTCACCGCCGGTTTGAGCCTGCTTTTGAACCTTTAATATGCGGCTCTCTACGGTATCAAGATCCTTAATTTGAAGTTCGGTATCAATAATTTCCTTATCCCTGACAGGATTAACAACTCCATCTACGTGTACAATATTGTCATCATCAAAACACCTTAAAACATGTATTATGGCATCAGTTTCGCGAATATTTGCCAGAAATTGATTGCCTAACCCCTCTCCTTTGCTTGCTCCTTTCACAAGTCCGGCAATATCAACTATCTCTACGGTTGCCGGTACCACTCTGTTGGGTTTAACTAATTTTTCAAGCACTTTAAGCCTTTCGTCGGGAACAATTGTTGCCCCGATATTGGGTTCAATTGTACAGAAAGGGAAGTTTGCCGATTGAGCTTTACCAGAGCTTATGCAGTTAAACAGGGTGGATTTGCCTACATTGGGGAGCCCCACTATTCCACATTGAAGAGCCATTACTTTGTGTTTATTTTATTGACTTATGAAAATTAAGGGTGCGAAAATAGTAAAAAAAGAGGGATTATTCTAAAATCGTATAAATATAATTTAGAATGAGATAATTAGAGGGAGGATATTTTTGTAGGTCTTGAGAATTGGATAGGTTTGTAGATGAGTTGCTGGCTATAAGCTGTTGTTAGGAATTAATTATGAAGAGGATTGTTTTACTGGGTATTTTGTGCTGGGTACTGGGTGGCATGGAGTGTGGTTGTTCTGCTCTCAATGGTTACGTTGATGCGGATAGTGATGAAAATGGCAGTGGGGATAGGGATTATTTGGTACTATTTTGGAATCTGGAAAACTTTTTTGATACTAAGTTTGAACCGGGTACCGAGGATGGCTCTTTTACCCCGGTAGGGGATAAGCGATGGGGTTGGAAGAGATTTGTAAATAAAAGGAATAGTATTGCAAAAGTGTTGATAGATATTGGCAGTAAGGAGTATTCTATGCCATCTTTCCCTCATTTGGTGGGCTTTTGCGAAATTGAGAACAGGTATGTTGTGAATCAGCTTATTTATGAAACACCTCTTGCGTATGCAGGGTATAGAATAGTTCACAGAGACTCGCCGGACAGGAGGGGGATTGATGTGGCGCTGCTATATAGAAAAGAGAGTTACAGACCTCTTGAAAATAGATTTATAAATATCTCTCCGTTTATTATCTATGGTGCAAACAGATCTTCTATCTCAGGTAGAGTTCAGGAGGGCACCGATAGTAACCGGAATGAGTATCGTACCAGGGAGATACTTTATTCCAAAGGGGTTCTGGACAATTTAGACACTTTACATGTTTTTGTGAACCACTGGCCCTCAAAATTTGGAGGGGAGAAGGCTTCGGCTCCTTTTAGAGAGGCAGCAGCGCGTGCTCTCAGAAGTGTTTGCGATTCGATTACGGAGAAGAATGTAAACGCGAATATTTTGATTATGGGAGATTTTAATGACACTCCCCGTTCCGTAGTTATTCAGGGCTTTGCTAAGGAGTCAGTAATAGAGGGGCCGTATCAAAAAAAGAGAGAGGGGACAATCAAATATCAGGGGGTATGGGAACAGATTGATATGTTTTTTGTTTCGAAGAATCTTACAGATTCGAATGAGCCAATCTCTACCAATGAAAGGTTATTCAAGATCTTTAAAGCGAATTATCTGCTTGAGAGAGACCGTACTTATACCGGGTTAAAGCCTAAACGAACATTTATTGGACCAAGATATAACGGAGGCATTAGTGACCATCTGCCTATTCTGCTCAGAATTAAAAGGAATTGGTAATTTTTCTATCTTTGCTTCATGTATGTAAGAGCAAAAAAGGCATTAGGACAGCACTTTCTTAAGGATCTGAAGATTGCGCAACGGATAGTGGAGATATTACCTCTTCCTGTCGATTTATCGCAAAGGACTAGCGTTCTTGAGGTTGGTCCGGGAACAGGCGTTTTAACTCAATACCTTTTAAACGAAAATAGAATTAATCCTCTTTTCATTGAGGTTGATAAAGAGTCTATAAAATACCTTAGAGCTACCTATCCTTCAATTGATAAGAGGCTGATAGAGGGTGATTTTTTAAAAACAGATCTATCCGGACTTTTCTCCGGAGAGTTTTTCATTATCGGCAATTTCCCTTATAATATCTCTTCTCAAATTTTATTTAAAGTACTGGATTATAAAGAGCAGATTCCTGTAGTAGTTGGGATGTTCCAGAAAGAGGTGGCCATGCGGATTGCTTCGCCTCCCGGCAATAAAGATTATGGAATTCTCTCTGTACTTCTCCAGGCCTGGTATTATGTAGAGTATCTCTTTACGGTTGACGAGGGTTCATTCCTGCCACCTCCCAAGGTGAAATCGGCAGTTATAAGAGTGACAAGAAACAGTAGAGAATCGCTTGGTTGCGATGAGATTCTTTTCAAAAAGATAGTTAAGGCAACATTCAATCAAAGGAGAAAAACAATAAGAAACTCAATAAAAGCAGTAGCAGGCGGAGGCATTTTAAAAGAGAGTCCACTTCTCGCGTTAAGGCCGGAACAGCTCTCTGTAGAACAGTTTGTTGAATTGACAAATCTCTTCTCTTAGTTTTTCTATTTAGAATTAATGGCATCTACGGGATTGAGATTTGCTGCTGTGTAGGCAGGGACGAAGCCCGATACTATTCCGATGATGGAGGAGATGATAATTCCTTTTACAACGTTGTGCAGGCTGAAGACTATAGGAAAGGACTCATTTCCGCTAAAGAGTGAGACAGCAACGAAAACCAGGATAATACCAATCAAGCCACCAAGGAAAGAGAGGGTGGCGGCTTCTGATAGATATTGTGTAAGAATTGCATACTTTTTAGCGCCCAAAGCTTTTTGTATTCCAATCAGGTTGGTTCGCTCCTTTACAGAGACAAACATTATGTTAGCAATTCCGAATCCGCCAATAAGAATGGAAAAACCTCCGACTATCCATCCCGCCAATGCTATTCCGGAAAGGATCTGTTTTGTGGTATCGAGAAGAAAAGTCATCTCATTTAGCGCAAAGTTATCTTTTTGCTTAGGTTTAAGCCTTCTTATTGATCTCAGGAGAAGTTTCATTTCATAAAGAAAATCGGTGCGAGAGACATTATCCTGTGGTTTGAGGCATATGAGTGCATCTGAACGTTTGATGTTGAATAGATTGCCTGCAAAGCTGTATGGAACCATTACAGAGTTATCTGTATCATAAAGGTTGATAATACTCTCTCCCGATTTCTTCACTACACCAATCACACGCATATTTGTGATTCCCACCTTAATTGTTTTGTTCACTGGCTCTTCTCCGGCAAAAAGTTGCTCGGCAACAGCATCGCCGAGTATTACCACCGGCACCGAAGATTGCGTTTCATACAGAGAGAAGTAACGCCCTTTTTCTATCTCAAAATTTGCAACCTTGTCCCAATCAAAAGTTGATGCGACAATGGCTCCTTTAAATAAATTCCTTCTATATTCGAAATTCATCTCGGAGAAAGTGGCAAAAGCGATATTTTCTAAGGTTTTAGAGTTGTTTTTCAGATAGAGATACTCTTCATATTTTGGGAGAGGTCTTGTTATAAACTCCCACCATTTGTATTCTATGCCATCTTCGGGAGCAAAGGGGAATTGTTGGACATAGACTACATTACTGCCAAAACTGCTTAATCCTCTCTCTACATTTGCCTTTAGGGCGTCTAAAGCCGTAAACACCATAACTATTGAAAAGATACCTATTGAGACTCCGAAAAGAGATAGGAATGTGCGGAACTTATCCCCTTTGAGCGAGCTAAAAGCAAAGATGGCGCTCTCACCCATTAACCTTAGTACAACCTTAATTTTTGTGAGGGGAGTATTCATAATATTATCTTAAAGACCAAGTCTATTTTTGAGGTTTCTAAGTTTGTC
>CAYZPF010000013.1:0-29722 GCA_964479995.1 uncultured Muribaculaceae bacterium
GGTGTTTTAGGGATTGTTGCTTCGAGATTAGTTGAGAATTACTATAAACCAACTATTGTTCTTTGTAAATCAAATGGTTTTATTACGGGTTCGGCAAGGAGTATTCCGGGGTTTGACCTTTATGAGGCGATTGAGAGCTGTTCCGACCTTCTTGAAAACTTTGGCGGACATATGTATGCTGCCGGACTTACCATGAAAGAGGCGAATTTTGAAAAATTTAAGGAGAGATTTGAAAAATATGTGGCAGATAAAATAACGCCTGAACAGCTTACACCTGTTATAGATATAGATACTTATATTGATTTTAAGCAAATTACATTACGCTTCTTCAATGTGTTAAAGCAGTTTCAGCCTTTTGGCCCTGGAAATCCGTCGCCGGTTTTTATCTCGGAAAGGGTTTATGATAACGGGAACGGCAGGAAAGTAGGTTCGGATTCCGGGCACCTTAAGTTGGAACTTATTCAGGAAGACGATTTTCATCGCCATATTTCGGCCATTGCGTTTAACCGCTCGGAGCATTTCGAACATCTGAAAGCAGGTAATCCGGTAGATATCTGTTATTCAGTTGCAGAGAACTATTACAGGGGTATAGCTAATATTCAGCTGAGGGTTAAGGATATAAAGATGGTGGATGCTCCTATTTAAGCATGTTTTGCTAAAATTCCACTCATGACTGTAGCGGGATTTTTAGGTAGAAGCGGATCAAATCAATTTAAGTATTATTATAAGAATCTCCTTTATTGACAGATCATCTACAAGCACTATATGCGAGGCGCTCTCTACATAGCCCGGTTCCCTTGCTTCCTTTAAATTATGAATTTTTGACCTTAAATCATTTTCACTTTCTTGCACTACTAAAGGTCTGGCCTTCCGGCTCTTCAATAATCTTTGACAGAGCGTTTCCACTCCTGCCTTGAGATATATACAGGTAGTTTTCTCTTTGATAAGCACTCTGTTTTTTTGAGAGATAAGGGCTCCGCCTCCCAGGGACAGGACCAGTATCTTCTCTTTGTTCTCTTCCAGAAGCCTGGCCAATGCTTGCTCTTCCATTTTTCTGAAATAAGCTTCCCCATGAGTTGTAAAGATCTCTTCTACGCTTAGATTATGCAGTGTCTCTATGTATTTGTCAAGATCAATGTGCTTACAAAAGAGGTGTGCAGAGAGCCTTTCTGCAATGGTGCTTTTACCCACACCCATAAATCCTGTGAGCGTTATGACCATGTTTTAAAATAGTGTGGGGCTTATTGGTTTATTATCATCTCCGGTGAGGCTTGACCCTTCTGAGCCGTTTGCAATAATCTCATCTTTAGACTCTTTCTCGATAGGTTCAACAAAAGCTATGCTCCCCACCTCAAATGTTGTTATACGTTTCCCTTTGGCACGATAACTTTTACATGCTATAAACTCTTCCACATCAATCTTTTCAGGTGCTCTTTTTTGATGTTTACCGGTAAAGAGCAACTCTAATTGCGGGAATTTATCTTCATTAATTGAGTGTAGATATGACTCCGGAGCATCTCCGATAAAGCTTTGAATGGTGTTATCGTTTGGCTCAAAAGAGAATCTCTTGATATAATAATAGCCTGATTCTCCGTCGAAATAGATGGCGCTGTAAACTTTATGGATATCAAGCTTTTCTATAAAAAGTATATCTCCCTGATACCTGTTGCTTAAATCATAGTTGGTAGTGTAGTACTCTCCGTTCTTTAGTATTACAAGGATGTGATCTCCATCCAGGAAATCTCCCAGGTAGATGCCTCTTGAGTCTGTGTTTAGTCTGTTGATGTCCTTGTCAAACCATATAGATTGCCCGCCAAACTGTGAGATTCCTTTACTTTTCAACTGGATTTTATGAATAGGATTCTTGCTCAAAATATTGCCCATTGAACTTCTTCCCTTAATTATCAAGGTTGAAAAATCAAAGTCTATGATTAGCTTTTTAAGTTTTGGGCGAGGTTTGAGGAAGACTTTCAATGTTTCAGCTTCGCCGTTGGGGTTGGCCGTGAACCAGAGTACCTGGCTTCCCTCTTTACCTTGAGTCAAATCGTACTCTTTATCGCGGGTAACGCCTGTGACGGCAAATCTTTTTACGTATATCAGACCTCCTTTGCCGCTTCTGTACACTGCATTATATATTGTCCTTTCGTCATTTTTTTTGAATAACCCTACGTAGATTATATTTTTACCTACAAACTGTTTTTCAGATATTTTGGTTACAATATATTTACCGTTTTTCAGAAATACTATAATATCGTCTATATCGGAACATTCGCATATAAATTCGGCGTTTTCGTCCCGTTTAAGATCCATTCCGATAAATCCTTCCTCTCTATTTGCATAGAGTTTGGCATTTGTGGCAACTACTCGTGTGGCGTGGATTGTCTCAAAACTTGTCAGCTCTGTTTTTCTGGGATAGTCAGCTCCGTATCGTTTTTTTAGTTGAGTAAAATACTTTGTGGCGTATTGAGTGATATTGGCAAGATTGTGATTAACCTCTTTTATCTCTGTCTCAATCTTTTCAATTATATTTTCCAGTTGTTTTACATCGAATGAAGAGATTTTACGCACAGGTTTCTCTACTAACTTAAGTACATCTGAATAGATTATCTCTCTTTTTAATCTTTTTTCGTATTTTTTCAGCTCTGCCTCGATACTCTTAAGTTGCTCTTCCCAGCTTGATGCATCCTTTTCAAGCAAACGATATATTTTCTCTTCAAAAAAGATCTTTTCCAGTGAAGTGTAATGCCAGCTCTCCTCCAGCTCTGCCAGTTTAATTTCAAGTTCCGATTGTAACAGAGATCGTGTCCTCTCTGTATTCTCTCCCAAAATCTCTTCAACTCCTATGAAGTGCGGCTGATTATCTTTAATAATACAGGCGTTGGGAGAGATGGATATCTCGCAATCGGTAAATGCGTAGAGTGCATCTATGGTTTTATCGGGCGAGGTGTCATTATGTAAGTGGATTACAATTTCTGCCCCTTCAGAGGTATTGTCGTCAACCTTTCTTACCTTAATCTTCCCTTTATCGTTGGCTTTTAGTATTGAGTCAATCAGTTTTGACGTTGTAAGGCCATAAGGTATTTCGGTTATTACAAGGGTTCTCTTATCCAGCTTGGTGATTCTGGCCCGGACCTTAACAACAGAACCTCTTAGTCCGCCATTGTATCGCGGACAGTCTGCAAGTCCGCCTGTTGGGAAATCGGGGTAGAGTGTGAAGCTCTCACCCTTTAGCCACGCGATTGAGGCATCTATGAGTTCATTGAAGTTGTGAGGCAAGATCTTTGAGGCGAGTCCTACTGCTATACCCTCGACTCCCATAGCCAGCAGGAGTGGGAACTTTGCAGGAAGAGTTACCGGTTCCTGGTTCCTTCCGTCATAGGATTTTATCCATTCTGTAGTTTTTGGATTGAAAAGGATCTCGTTGGCAAACTTGCTCAATCTTGCTTCAATATAGCGCGGGGCGGCAGCACTGTCGCCGGTTAATACGTTTCCCCAGTTGCCCTGGCAATCTATTAAAAGATCTTTTTGTCCCAATTGAACCAATGCATCACCAATGGAGGCATCTCCGTGGGGGTGAAATTGCATTGTATGCCCAATAATGTTCGCCACTTTATTGTAGCGACCGTCGTCCATCCTCTTCATTGAATGAAGAATTCTCCTTTGAACAGGTTTCAAGCCGTCTTCAATGTGTGGAATAGCCCTTTCCAGTATGACATAAGAGGCATAGTCAAGAAACCAATCTTTGTACATACCGGTAAGTTTGTACCTTTTGTCTCCCTCATTTATTAATTTGTCATACTTACTGCTTTCGACAACTTGGGGCTCTTCAAAAGCCTTATCACTCTCGAATTCAAAATCAAGATCGGGATTGCTCATTCTAATAAATTCTCTGCGTTAATCCTGAATATATCCAAACCTTTTCAGCTTTTTCTCATCCTCTCTCCAGTCTGGATTAATCTTTACAAATATCTGTAAAAAAACCTTTTTTTCAAAAAATGACTCCATATCCTTTCTTGCCTGGGTGCCAACTTTCTTAAGTGCAGAGCCACCTTTGCCTATAATAATCCCCTTTTGAGAGTCTCTCATAACATAGATGATTGCATCTATATGCCATATCTCTTCATTCTCTTTGAATGAGTCAATTACCACCTCTGTGCAATAAGGAATCTCTTTATCATAATTGATTAAGATCTTTTCACGTATTATCTCACTTGCAAAGAAGCGGAGATTTCTATCTGTAAAAATATCTTTTTCGTACCATGGGGGGCTTTCGGGAAGAAGATTTAATATTCTTTGAAAAAGTGGTTCAACATTGAAGTTCTCTTTGGCAGATATTGGGAATATTTCGGCTTTTGGTAAAAGTTCTCTCCATTGGGAATAGATGCTCTCCAGCTCCTCCTGATTTGAGAGATCAATCTTATTTATTGCCAGGAGTACCGGTATTTCCATGCTGTTGAGGCGTTCGATATACTCCGGATTTTTATCTCTCTTCTCCACTACATCTGTTACATAGAGAATAATATCGGCATCGGATATTGCTGTATTTACAAACTTCATCATACTATCTTGAAGTTTGTAGCTGGGCTTTAATATTCCGGGTGTGTCGGAGTAAACAATCTGGTAATCTTCTCCGTTAACTATTCCCATTATTCTGTGACGGGTGGTTTGTGATTTGGCTGTTACAATAGAGAGTCGTTCCCCGACAAGGGTATTCATAAGAGTTGATTTCCCAACATTGGGATTACCGATTATATTTACAAAACCGGAGCAATGGTCTCTCTTATTCTTTTGTAATCTATTCATAGGCACCCATCTTGAGCATAGCTGCCTCTTGTTCGGTTAAATAGCGCCATTGGCCGCGGCTGAGATTCTTCTTTGTAAGACCGGCAAAATAAACCCGGTCCAATTTTTTAATCTTATACCCAAAATGTTCAAAGAGCCTTCTTACAACGCGATTCCTGCCAGAGTGTATTTCAATGCCTACCTGAGATTCGTCGCCGTCAACATAGGAGAGAGCATCTGCATGTATAGGTCCATCTTCCAACGTAATGCCCTTTAATATCTCATTAAAATCACTTTTTGAAAGATTACTATCCAGATATACGTGATATATCTTTTTTTGTTTGTTGGAAGGGTGTGTGAGCTTTTCGGCAAGTTTACCGTCGTTTGTGAATAGAAGTACCCCTGTGGTCATTTTATCCAGACGCCCAACGGGGAAAACCCTTTGGCTGCATTTGCCTTTCAATAAATCCATTACTGTTTTATCGGCATTGGGGTCAGATACCGTTGTTACAAAATCTTTTGGTTTATTCATTAAAATATAAACCTTCTCCTCTCCACTAAGTCTCTCTCCGTTAAAACGGACATCATCCTTATATGAAATTTTTACTCCTAATTCGGTAATAATTACTCCGTTAACGGTTATAAGGCCGGCTTGAATATATTCATCCGCCTCTCTTCTGGAGCATATTCCGGAATTGGATATGAATTTGTTTAATCTGATGCTATCTTCTCCATAGTTATCGGAACTCTTTTTTGAACGTCTCTCTCTTAAAACAGTTTTTTTGCTGGATTTGAATGTCTCCTCATCAAAATACGCAGGGGCAGATCCCGTTTTAAATGGTCTTCTCTCTTTGTCGAATGGTTTGCCGTCTCTGTCAAATGGCTTTCTCTCTCTGTCAAATGGTTTACGCTCTTTGTCGAACGGTCTTCCCTCTTTTTTGAATGGTTTACCATCTTTGTCAAATGGTCTTCCCTCTTTTCTAAATGGTTTACCATCTTTATCAAATGGTCTTCTTTCTCTGTCAAATGGTTTACGCTCTCTGTCGAACGGTTTGCCGTCTCTGTCAAATGGTCTTCTCTCTTTGTCGAATGGTCTTCTCTCTTTGTCGAACGGTCTTCTCTCTTTGTCGAATGGTTTGCCGTCTCTGTCAAATGGCCTTCTCTCTTTGTCGAACGGTCTTCTCTCTTTGTCGAACGGTCTTCTCTCTTTGTCGAATGGTCTTCTCTCTTTGTCGAACGGTCTTCCCTCTTTTTTGAATGGTTTACCATCTCTGTCAAATGGTCTTCTTTCTCTGTCGAATGGTTTTCCCTCTTTGTCAAATGATTTCGCATCCCTGCGTTTGTACTCTTCTTTGCGGCCTTTGGGTCTCTCATTTTGGTCGCTGCTCCTTTTTCTGCCCGGGGCCCTGCCTCCGGCACGACTTTTTGTTCTAATATTTTTCATTATTTTTAATTCGGCGCAAAGTTATGTTAATATGAGTTATTTTCCTACTTTTACATCCCGATCAGATTTAAATAATCGTGTTTATGATTCAGTCATGTAGCAGGTTTTTCAGAAAGCTTGGTTTTAATCCTCTTACAAGAGAGAATTTCAGCCTCTCTCTAAATTCTATTAAGAGCAGTAAACTTCGCTCTATACTTACAATTTTGATAATTGCAATAGGGATTACTTCGCTTGTGGGAATTTTAACAGCTATTGACTCTTTAAAAGCTCTTATGAATGAGAGCTTTGGTAAAATGGGAGTCAATTCATTTGCTATTCGTTCAAAATATGGAGATTCTCATTCACAAGAGATTAGGTCGAGAGTGAAGAACAGAAGAACTATTACATATAATCAAGCAAAAGATTTTGTTAATAACTATAAAATTCCTTCTGTAACATCTATCTCGGCAACAGCTCTCTGGAATAGCACAATTAAATACGGCTCTGTTAAGACAAATCCAATAATGAGAGTGGTGGCGACAGATGAGAACAACTTAAATTACATGGGGGTAAAGATTGAGAAGGGGAGGAATTTCAATAATCGTGATTTAGAGTCAATGAGTTATTCTGCTATTATTGGATGGGAGGTCTCTAAAAATCTTTTCAAAGGTCTGGAGCCTGTAGGAGAGGTTATTACAATTGGATCAGTTAGATATGAAGTGATTGGCGTACTTGAAAGCCAGGGAGCTACCTTTGGCGGAGGTCTGGATAACCAGGTGTGGATACCGCTTACTAATGCCAGAACAATATTTTTGAATGAAAACTCCTCATATGTTATAGGTATTATGCCTCAAACGGGTACAAATCAAGTTATGGCAATGGATGTTGCAGAGCAGGTTTTCCGGTCTGTCAGGAGATTGGCTCCAATTGATAAACCGGATTTTCGTATAACAAAATCGGATGCCATGATAGAGGAGATTATGAATGTTATCTCTTATGTTACTATTGCAGCATTTATTATTGGGCTAATTACTTTACTGGGCGCTGCTGTGGGATTGATGAATATTATGCTGGTATCGGTTAAAGAGAGGACCAGAGAGATTGGAACCAGAAAGGCACTGGGCGCCAATTCCAGTACTATTAAACAGCAATTTCTTTTTGAAGCTATTGTGATTGGTCAAATAGGTGGAGTGTTGGGAATTATCCTGGGACTTATAGTTGGAAATATAACCGCGGCTATTATGAAGAGCCCATTTGTGATTCCGTGGTTGTGGATCTTTAGTGGTGTTGTGGTTTGTCTTATTGTGAGCATTGCATCTGGTTATCTTCCTGCAACGCGGGCTTCCCGTTTAGATCCTATTGAAGCCCTGCGGTACGAATAAATCTACCGAAGCTTAAAGATATAAGTTATAGTGCCTTCCTGAACAGGCGGGGCTGTAGAACTCAAATTAAATTTTGCTTTTAAAGCAGCTTTTTTGGCAGCTTCCCATAATGTTTTGTCCTGCACTGTTGTACCTGCAACCCCGGCTGTGGCTTCGATTACGGTACCGTATTGATTAACCGAGATTTTTACAACAACTTTTCCCGATTTATTTACTGTGTACTCTGGTTCGGGCAGTGAGCCCATTACACTTCTTCCTGCAAGGCGTGCTTCCGGCTCTCCTTCCACCGAGCCCGTTTTAGTGTTTCCTTCGGGGTGGCCTGCTGTCATCTCACTGCTGCTCTCTTTTGCCACTTGCGGTGCGATTGAGTCGGCATTTGCAGCAGATGGGAAAAGCGCTCTCCTGTCAATAGGCTTAGGCTTAGGCGGTTCGTATTGCTCTATATCTCCTTTATCTCCGGCTGTAGCTTCGGCTCCCCTGTTTATTTCGTTACCTTTTATTGGTGATTCCGATCTTTGTACCAGTCTAATCTCTTTTTCCGGATTAGGCTGTTCTACCCTCGGTTCGTTGCCGGAGGTTACCTGAACAGGTTTTGGAGGCTCCATTTCAAAATCAATCTCAATTCCAAGTTCGGCAGGAGGAGGATAGATTACTTTAAATCCGGTATTAAAAAAAAGAGTCAATGCAAGCAGATGAAGAGCTGCTGCCATAGAAAAGCCTATTATCTTTGCTTTTCTTTCATTTTCTGACCCATTTTTTCCAATTCCGGACATCTTCTGTCTCTATTTTGATAAGATTACTTCTGCACAATGAGGAACTATTCCGGCGCGGTGGCAAGAATTATCTTATACTGGTTTCTTTTTGCAATGTTCATAACATTCACTACCTGCTCCATTGGTACGGTTTTATCAACATGTAATGAAACGGTAGGATCTTCTGTATCCATAAGCTCTCTTTGTATAAGCCCCTCTATTTCTCCAAGAGCAACGGGTGTACTCTTTCCGTTAATATGATATGAAAAGGTATTTGTTTGCAGATAGTGTTTTATTGAGATACTTACCATTGGTTTGGCAGAAACCTGGTTGGTACTTTTAGGTAAGAGCAATTTGAGGGCGTTTGGGTTAACCAGTGTTGATGTTACAAGAAAAAAAACCAGCAACAAAAAGACAATATCTGTCATTGATGCCATACTAAATGAGGGGTTGACTTTTGATCTTCTTTTAATTGCCATGGCGTTCTGTTATTTTTCGGCCGGCTCGTGGAGCAGATCCATAAATTCTATTGTGTTACTCTCCATTTTATAGACTATGTCATCTATTCTGGCAGTAAGGTAGTTGTAGCCAAAGTAGGCCAGGATTCCTACAATTAAACCAGCAACGGTGGTAACCATAGCCGTGTAAATACCATTTGATAAAAGTGTAATATCAACATTGCTGCCTGCCTGTGACATATTGTAAAAAGCTTGTATCATACCAATTACCGTCCCCAGAAATCCAAGCATAGGTGCTCCTCCGGCAATAGTAGCCAACATAGGAAGCCCTTTCTCAAGCCTGGCAACTTCGACGTTCCCCATATTTTCCACTGCTGTTTGTATGTCATTAAGAGGACGCCCTATTCTCTCTATCCCCTTTTCAATAAGCCTTGCAATAGGCGTCTCTTGTGATTGGCAAAGGTTGATTGCTGCTTTTATCTTTCCTTCGTGAATATAGTCATGAATGTTTCGCATAAAGTTATCATCTATCTGAGCAGCTTTTCTCAATGCCCACCATCTCTCTCCAAAGATATAGACGGTGATTATTGAGAGTAACAATAATGGAATCATTATCCATCCGCCTTTGAATGCCATTTCGATGAGAGAGAATGAAAGCTCCTCCTTGACGGGAGGAATCTGATTGACAATTTCGGTTGCGCTTTGACCTATTGCAGTAAGAATATTTGTAATCATACACTTAAAAATTTAACTTACAAAAATACAATAATTAAGCCATAAACAAATAATCTTTGGAGGTCAGTTAAAAATATGTACTTTTGTTAGACTCTAACCAACAGATTGAATTATGAAAAGATTAGCGCTGATTATTATAATAATATTGGCTGCAGGCAGAATTTATTCTGCCGATACTCTTCATGTTTCGGATGCTGCATTGTTTCTTAGCAAATATGTGGCCATCCCTTCGGTAAGCGGAACAGAGGAGATAGCTGCCAATTGGTTTGCAGAGGAGTTTATTAAACGTGATTTTTATGTGGAGTTTATTACAAACTCTCCTGGCTCTGTCAACTTTGTTGCTTCTCTTTATCCTCTCTCATTTGGGAAACCGAATATTGTTTTTTTAAATCATATGGATGTGGTTGAGGCGGGAGATCCAGCAAAGTGGAAGTATCCTCCATATGGAGGAGTTATTGCAGAGGATAAGGTGTGGGGAAGGGGATCTTTTGATAATAAAGGACTTGGGGTTATCCAGATGTTTGCCGTTTCTCACTTTCTGGATTTGGCAGCCGGGCAGGATTTGGATTATAATGTGTCGGTTTTATGTGTCTCAGGAGAGGAGACGGGGGGGAAAAAAGGGAGCGCTATTGTAGCAAAAGAGTATATTGATAAGCTGAACCCTGTCGTGGTTATTGGCGAAGGGGGTTCCGGTATGGAAAAACTCTCATTCATTGGTAAGGATGAGCCAATTTTTGGCATATCAATAGCAGAGAAGGGGTGTATGGTGGTAAAACTCAGCTGGAGCAATACGGATGTAGGGCACGCCTCTATTATCTGTCAGCCTTACGCTAACTTAATAATGATCAATACGCTGTATAAATTGCTTAATGCACAATTCCCTGCTATAATGACAAAAGAGGCGGCTCTTATGTTCTCTTCTTTAGGAAAAGAGGTTGGTGGAGTTAAAGGGAGAGTTATGGAGAAACCTCATTCAAAGCTTTTCCAGAGGGCGATTAAGAAGGAGGCTAAGGAGAGCCCTGAATTGAATGAGCTTTTATCTAATAAAATAACTTTGACAGATATAGTTTCGGAGAAGAGCTCGTATAACCAGGTAACTCAGGAGGTATCAGCCATATTGGATTGCAGGCTTTTACCCGGACAGGATTATGAAGATATTCTGGAATTTATCAGGATTAATACCATGGATTCTTTGATGACCGTCTCTGTTATTGAGAGGGGAGTAGCGCCATTATCGACTGACCCCGAGTATTTCTTTGATTTAATAGCAGAGTCTTTAAAGAAAGAGTTTGGAGCCTCTACAGTTGTCCCAATGCTTCTGCCGGCTTCAACTGATAATTCATATTTCAGAACTGTGGGAATACCTACATATGGTATAAACCCAATGATTGTAAGCGCCGGGCAACTTGCAGCCATCCACAATTATGATGAGTTTATAAAGCTGGAAGATATTGATAGGGGGATTAATACCTTTGTTGACTTTCTAAAGAAAGTTTTGGATGTATATTAAAGATTTTTGCCCAAATCTTTATACCGGAATGCTGCCTTCTTTAATTTATCCATAATCGCGATACCAATGCCCGTTTCGGGTATAGGCTCTGCTACTATATAGTTAATGTCCGGATTCTCTTCTAAATTATGAAGTGCAGCAAACAGATTTATTGCCGCCTCTCTTAAATCTCCCGATGAGGAGAGATACTCAATGGTTTTAAAACCGAGCGGGGCTTTGCCGCTGAAAGAGAGATAAGCCCCTTTGGTATAACCTTTTTTAATCAGGTATTCTGCATTCTTATTATTCCACTTATTCTCCATAAACAGAGGTTTTTCCGGACTGTAATGTGAGTCCATTAAACCTGGAGATGTAGGAGTTGGTTTTTCGGTGACAGGTAATGAAGATTGCGGGAGAACCTGTTCCAGGTCGCCGGAGGTTACTGTCCCCTTTCTCAGAATCACAAACCCGTCGTTGTTAAGTGTTATAACTGTAGATTCAATACCTATAGAAGTTCGTCCTCCATCCAGAATGTAGTCTATTTTAGGTAATTGCTTTTTTACATGTTCTGCAGATGTGGGACTTATTCTGCTAAACTTGTTTGCACTGGGGGCCGAGATTGGACAGCCGGATTTACTGATAAGTTCGAGTGCCACAGGATTGTCGGGCATTCTTATACCTACTGTTTTCAGGCCTGATGTAACTATATCGGGTACAATATCATTTTTTGGAAGCACTATTGTAAGAGGTCCCGGCCAGAATCTTTGAGCCAGTAGTGTTACACGGATATCATCTCCTTTTGTGAGTCTCTTCACCTCATCAATATGCGCAATGTGGACAATTAGGGGGTCAAAAGAGGGCCTCTCTTTTGCGGCAAAGATCTTGGTGACGGCCATAGGATTTAAGGCATCTGCACCGAGACCGTAAACGGTCTCGGTGGGAAATGCCACTAAACCTCCATTGCGGATTATTTGGGCTGCATGTTCAATCTCCTGAGATGTAACCACTTATTAATGCTTTACAAACCGGCAGTAATTAAAGGTGAGTTCTTAAGTGTAGCCAAAGGTTTCTTATTAATCTCAATGTCCTCAATCAGAACGCCGTTGGGATAGATGATTGATACAGGTATAGAGTTTTGATACAGATAGTTGTAAACCATCTGCTCATTTCCTACACCCAGAACTCTTTTTAGTTTAGCTAAAGCGACAGGTGAGAGATCTACTCCGGTTACCAAGCTCTCCGTTCCGTCTTTTACAGATACTTTGTAAATGTACTGTGTAGAGTTATTAGAGATTTTTCTTACAATATAAGCATAGTCCAGCCCCTCTTCCATTGCAGCTTTGATCAATTCTTTTTTAAGCCCGGCTACACTTGAGCCTCCTGTTGTTGTTATCTCCAGAATGCCCGGAGCTGCCTCATTAATTATGGCTCTGGGTCTAACTCCAAATCTTAGGCTGCCTGTAGAGTATGAGCTCTTTTTAGTAGGCACTCTTGTGCTTAGAACTTTTTTAAGTATCCCATTTTCAATAAGGGTACTCTCTTTTTCCGGTACTACTCCCTGAGCGTCCATAGTGTACGAACCAATAAGCTTTTCGGAGCCAAAAGTATTGATATCAGTTTTGTTCCTGATTGTTATTCTACTGTCAATCACTTTTTTCCCTATTCTCTCTTCCAAAGGTTTAACATCTCTTCTGGATGCTATACTTTCAACTCTTGCGACAGATGCCATTACCTGTATGGGTGTCCTGTGAGCAAAGACTCCTGAAAGCGAGACAAGATTATTTGCAAAGAGGGATGCACTTGCTTCTTCAATAAAGAGTACAGGACCAAGATAGTACTCTTCAATCTCTTGTGATTCTTGAAGGGCCAGCATTCTTTGAGCATATTTATCTATCATTGTATTTATCTCCTGTTCAGAAGGTAATTTATCAAATTCCGAAGAGTAGATTACTTCACTGTCTGTAATTACCTGCCCTTTGTCATTTCTTACTTTCCCGCTATATGTAAGTGCTACATACGATACCGGTTCGATGATCTGTGTCCCTTCTGTTGTGAGATAGTAATAATTGGTAGTGATGCCATCCAGCTCTACTCTTGTATCATATAGAGATTTGTGCTTTGATAACTCCAGGGATACTCTTTTTGCCAACCCTTCGTACAGCTCTTTATCCAGATTGAATTTTGCTGGTGCTGTAGTTCTTTTTTCAACTTTTGCCAGAGGTAACATGTCGGGAAGCGCTTTCTCTTCATCTGAGAGGTTAGCATTCTTTATGTTATTCGTCTTTGACTTATATACTTCGACTGCAAATTTATAAGCCACATCTGATGTTTGCCAGAATCCTCTTCTTATTTGATTATAGTCGTTATCAACATTTAGAAGCGTTGAAGCGAGCATTCCATTACCTGAGTAGGAGTAATCACTGGAAAAATTAGTGTCTCCAACGTATAGATTGACTGAATTGATTCTCTCTATGGGATTCTCTTTTGTCGTGAGAATAACCCCCTTAGAAGCAGTTATTGTGATATAGGAGGTCTCTCCGACGGTATAAGCAATAAAATAGGGTGCAGGGGAGTTGGGTAGAATAAGCTCATTTTTACTTCTCTCTATTTCATCCTTCATGGCTTTAAACAGAGGGGATTCACTCTGTTGGGAAAATAGAGTGCCAAGAGTTATCAAAAGGGTGACAACTACCAATGAGGCTTTGAATAGTATATTGTTTTTTTTCATTATTTCTTAAAATTTTAATCGTTAGGGACGAGGTAAGATAGCCGGAGTAACGGCCGGTTTAGCTTTTTTCTGCAATTCTACCTTGTTAACAAAGATAGTTGGAGAGATGGCCGTAACGGGAACATTCCCGGAAGAGGCGCCGCATGTGCCGGTGAATATCTCATACTCTCCCCCTGCATGTTCAATGTTTGAAAACATTGAAAGCGGAGTTCCAATAAGGTCAACTCCCCTAACAAGTTCATCCTCCCTGCCGTCTGTGTAAATCCTGTAAACCTCCAGCGGTGTTACATTGAATGAGTTAGCCCCTGAACGACCGGTTTGTGTAAATCCTCCCGTAACAGTTTTGAAGAAGTACCCATACTCTTTCCCCTGTTTTTTAGTCTCATCAATAAGTAATTGCCTTAGTTCTGCATCGCTCTTGAAATTGTTTGTCTCTACGATCAGATTAGATTGACGGGATGTAGGGTCATATACAAATTCTGCTCTCGAGTGTCCGTTAGACCTGTTGAAGCCTTCTAATCCTGTTCTTGTCATAAGGAAATCCTTAAGTATTCCGTCTTTTACCACCTCTACTCTCTCTCCTCTTACTCCTTGTTCATCAAAAAGATAGTATCCGTTAAGAGGCTTTCCTTTAAACTCTTTTAGCGTAGGATCGCAAATAACGCTAAGCGGTTCAGGTAAAACGCTTTCCCCTACCATATTTTTAAAGGTTTGTCCATCTCTGTCGCTCTTCATCTTTTGTCCTTCAATCCTGTGTCCGAAAATCTCATGGAAAAAGACTCCGCTGGCAGATCCGGATAATAAAGCAGGGCCTGTATATGGTTGAACAAGAGGAGCTACTTTTAGTTCCGATAGTTTTACCGACAGATTATTAATATCCTTCTCTATTTGGTCTGGAGAGGGTAATTCATTTGGGAAAAAGGCAAAGTAGTTCTTATTGAGTGGTAGCTCCATACCATCATCCGCCATTGTGGCGGCTCTTATACTGAGAACAACATAAGTTCTGTTTTCTGCAATTTCTGTCCCCTCGGTTGAGATAAAATATTTTCTCCAGATCCTAAAAGTGAGGGTTGCATTAGCAGTTATTATATCGGGATTGTTTGTAAAGATGGAACTGTATTTATTGAGTTGTTTTTGCCATTTTTCAACATCAAGTTCTACTTTTTTGTCTTTGAGAGCCGGTTCGAAATAGCGCTCAGTTTTAGCTTTTGTGAAATCGGGTGATTTATCCTCATTTTCAACTTTTACACCCTTGTTTGCTTTTGCTCTTTCGTATGTTGTAATCGCAAAACGATAGCGAGCGTTCACCTCCTCTCTTATAATCTCTTTGAGTGAATTATTCCCTTTTTGTAAATCTTCGGGTAAAAAGATCTTTGGAGGGCCGGCGAACATACTTGTGGGGGTACCATTTTGAGATTCATGGAAATTGTCAAATTCGGGAGAACCGATTCTTACTTGTGGGATAAACAGGGTTTGCTTATCCTCTTCAAAGTTTAAGGATGCTCCCATTGATGAGCGAATAATTCTTGAGTGATTCATTATCACTCTGTAATTCATGTAATAGGGCGGATACTCAGCCTTTTGAAGCTGAGTCATCTGCTCTTTTAACTCTCCTTTAAGAAAATCAAGCATTTTATCCTGTGCCTCAAGTGATGCCGTTAAAATGAGGAGAAGGACGATTAGAAAATTTTTTAATCTCATTGTTTAGTTGTTTTATATATCCCCAATCCTTCATGCAATTGGAGACGATTAATATTAATTAGGTACAAACTACAAATATAATATTTATTATTTAATAATATAGGTTGATTTGATGCTACTATTGGATGATTATTTCGTCAATAAAGATAAATGCCTGCCCTCCTGCTCCCAGATGCCATACGGGTATTTTACCGTAATTAATTGCTTTTACCTTTACATAGCGTCCGCTCATCGGTTTTTTAATGCCAATCTCCTTATTTGTGATGTCGTAATTATCTGCTGGGTGTCTATTTTTAACATTCGCTACCTCTTTAAATTCATTTCCGTTATCGGAGAGGTAGATTATTACATTTTTCGGGAACCAAATCCAGGATCTTATATCTTGAACAAAGCTTCCGTAAACAGAGCTTATCTGTTTTTTACTGCCTAAATCTACTATAGCTTCAAAATCGGTATTCTGATAACCTTGCCAGCCTCCAAGCCTCCAGTTTGCGGAGCCTCTTATTCCGTCTATGAGGGCATCGTCTCCTCCGCCCGAGTAGTTTTTATTATACTTTGAGAGAAGTTTCACTTTGCGGTCGAGTTCAATTTTTGTATATTTTGCTTCAATGGATTTACTGATACCTAACTCTTTGTGATATGATATTGCCTGCAGCAGAGAACTTTTTTTAAGTACTATGGGAGTGCTGTAAAGGGGAGAGGAAACGGTTGGCTGCGACCCGTCCAGGGTGTAGTGAATGGAGCAGTCTGGTACGGGTGATTCAATGGTTACGACAAGGGAGTCTCTGATAACCGAACTTGGGGTATTTGTGTAGGGTACAGGTAGAATAAGTTCCTCGTTGATGGAAGAAGAGGCTCTCTCTCCTTTGCCTGAACCCCATTTTTTATTGGGTTTGTCACTCATCTCAAACACCATCTCACCACCGTCCATGATGGTAGAGTGGGAGATGAAAGATTTGGTGTAAGGCTCTCCGTTCAGGGTTATTGATTTAATATATTTATTTTTTGGGGAGGCGCCCTTTGCTACAATATTGAATCTCTTTCCACTTTTAAGATTTATGGTTATTTGCGGCAGCCAGGGGGTGCCTATGATATATTCCGGCTTGCCGGGAGTTACGGGATAGAATCCCATTGCGCTCATTACCAGCCATGCAGACATTTGTCCGCAATCTTCGTTTCCAATCAGGCCATTGGGTTTTGAGGTGTAAAAGCTATCCATTATCTCTCTTACCTTCTCTTGTGTTTTCCATGGCTGTCCGGCAAAATTATAGAGATATGCCATGTGGTGGCTGGGCTCGTTGCCGTGGGCATACTGCCCTATAAGACCTGTAATGTCCTTCATATCCATTCCGCTCACCTTTGCATCTGTACCGAAGAGTTCATCAAGTTTGGAGATAAATTTTTCTTCGCCTCCGTGGAGATTAATGAGGCCATCTATATCCTGTGGAACATAGAAGCTATATTGCCATGAGTTGGCCTCTGTAAAGTTCCAGTCTATGGTTGTGGGGTTGAATGGGGTAAGCCATCCTCCGTTGAGTTTAGGTCTCATAAATCCACTCTCTTTACAAAAGATATTTTTGTAAGATTGGGCTCTGTGGATAAACTCTTTATAGAGGAGTTCATTGCCTGTCTCATGCGCCATAAGCGCCATACACCAGTCATTGTAGGCATATTCAAGCGTTTTGGAGACGGAGCTGTGGTCTTTGTCTCCGGGGATGTATTGATATTTTCTATAGGAGTCGAGTCCAAAGTGATCTTTGGAGATGCTCCCAATCATAGCTTCTAATGCCTTAGTTAAGTCAAAACCTCTAATACCTTTTATCCATGCATCGGTTATAACGGGAATAGAGTGATTCCCAATCATGCAGAACGTCTCATTGCCTGCCAGCTCCCAAATTGGTAAAAGGCCGCTTTGGTCATAGATGTCGAGCATAGTTTTGATGTAATCCAGGCTTCTCTTCTGATCTATTATTGTCATAAGAGGATGCCATGTGCGGTATGTATCCCAAAGAGAGAATACTGTATAATTCGTGAAATCTTTTGCTGTGTGTATTTCGCGGTCAATTCCCCTGTATCTTTTATCAACATCTGTAAAGAGATTGGGTTGAACCATGGTGTGATACAGGGCAGTATAAAAAACAGTTTTTTGCTCTTTGCTGCCCCCCTTGACTTCGATTTTCGATAGCTCTTTGTTCCATGCCTCTTTCCCTTTTTTTCTTGTCTCATCGAAATTCCATCCGGGTAACTCTTCATCCAGATTTAGCCTGGCTCCTGAATAATCAACTGCAGAGAGGGCTACCTTAACCTCTATCTGTTCCCCTTTTTCTGTTTTAAAACCAAAAAAGGCTTTGATGTTCTTGCCTGCCGCCTGCGTTATGCCCTCTTCTATCGTGTCGTTTACTGCTATACCGCTCTTTAGAAATGGTTTGGAGAACTCAAGGTGAAAAAACCAGATCATATCGTTTGCCCAGTTGGAGGAGCATCTCATACCGCGTATCTCCCTGTTGTTGATTATCTCAAGTGATGACTCAATCACTTTGTCTCTGTGTTGAAGATCTATGATTATGTTGGAGAGATCGCTTGCCGGGAAGGTGTACCTGTGGTATCCGGCTCTTGGTGTTGCAGTTAATTCAGCCAAAATTCCGTATTTATCGAGGAGTGTGCTGTAGTACGCCGCTTCTGCCTTTTCGTTTTTCTTATTGAATTTAGAAGAGTAGAGATTGTTGTCGAAAACAGGTTCTCCAACTGTGGGTATCAGGAGGATATCTCCGTAATCGCTTACTCCTGTACCGTTTAGGGCAGTATGGGCAAATCCGTATAGGACAGTGTCGGTGTAATGGTAGCCTGAGCATCCGTCCCAGCCTGAAAGTCTTGTTTGAGGTGATAGCTGCACCATGCCAAATGGCACTGTTGCACCGGGGTAGGTATGTCCGTGTGCATCTGTCCCTATAAATGGATTGACAAATGAGGCAGGCTCATCTGTTTTGCAGCCTGTAATTGAGAGTGAAATAATTGCTAAAGCTGTTATTATTAGAGCTTTGTGTTTTATGGTTATCTGTTTGGTTTTCATTCTTTATTGCTCTTTTTAATATTTATTACTCTTTTTAAAATAGTCATTTAGGGAGTAAAACTCCAGCTCTTTTTCCATAAGAGATTTTGATAGGTTGGATTTGAATGTAATACTCCTCTTTTCACCGGGAAAGAGATGGAAAAAGTTGTCACTAAAATGCAGATGTTCTTTTTTGGTGTATATGTAGAAAAACGGGACAAAGGAGTCTGATGTGAGCTCCAGGTGGTACTCGCCTTTATGTAAGAAGAGTCTCTTTTCAACCTTTGTATGCGTTGTTTTGAGCATACCGTAAGGGAGTAAAAATTTCGTATTTTCATACTTTTCACATGAACTGGTAACAAATTGAGCCGTGAAAATCGAATTTTCAAGATTTGAGACTGCATTCAACCACTCTAAATCAAAACTTTGAATCTCTGTTGAACTGTTTGGCAGGGCTGTTAACTCTTTGTCCAGGAGAACGCTCTTCTCTCCGTTAAAACTTATAAGTGATAGCGTCAATCTGCCTTTTAGTGGTGTAGTTCTGTCGGATATCAGGTGGATTGCAACTCTGTTACCTTTAGGTAATATGGAAATGATAATGTCTTTATAGAGATTCTTTACAGTATATTGAAGGGCTTTCCAATTGTAGTTGACATCCATGCCAGACCAACTTGTTACAGGCCAGCAGTCGTTCAATTGCCAGTAGAGCGAGCCCATACAGTAAGGCATGGAGCTTCTCTGGGCTTCGATGGCCATACCTACTCCTTTGGCTTGGATAATCTGGCTCAGATAGATATAGGAGAGGAGGTCATAGGCTTTGAGACTATCATACTTTAGATATGCTGCAATATTCTCATATCCGGTTGCATGTTTTTGGTGCGATCTAAGTTGAGGTGAAAAGAGTGTGTCTGCACTTACAGGCTGGAAATCCCTGATAGTTGAGAGTTGCGGCATTGCCTGCACTCCAAATTCGCTCATAAAACGGGGGATCTTCTCCAGGTATCTTTCGAATGGCTCAACTCCCCACCATACGCCCCAGTAGTGTGCACTTGAGTGTGCCATGCTCTTTTCTCTGCCCCAGCCGAACATGGGAGTTGATGGCAGGTAGAACCTCCCGGGGTCATATTTTTTGACGGTATTTGGCAGGAGTTCATGAAAAAGAGTGAGGTATCCGTTCCATATTTTAGAAGTCTCTTCGGCACTGTATCCGTAACCCCGTTGCCAACCCCAATTGTGCCAGGCCTCATCTCCTTCGTTATTCCCGCACCACAGGGCAATTGCCGGGTAATTTCTCAATCGCTTTACCTGATAAATTGCCTCCTCCCTAACATTGTCGAGAAATTTATCGTCCCAAGGGTACATGGCACAGGCAAACATGAAATCTTGCCATACAAGCAACCCCTTTTTGCTGCAAAGCTCGTAGAAAAGCTCTCTTTCGTAAATGCCTCCTCCCCAGACCCGCAACATATTCATATTAGAACTTACCGCTGTCTCCAACACCCTTTCATAATCTTCTCCGGTAGGTTCGGTTATGAAGCTGCTTTGCGGTATGTAGTTGGCACCTTTGATGTAAACAGGGGTGTCGTTGAGTATTATGGTTAAAGGGCGTCCAATAGAATCCTCCCTGTTCAATACTTCAATTTTGCGGATACCCAATGCTACATCCTTCCTCCACACCTCGCCGGAGTCGGTAGTGAGCTCGCATATCAGATCATAGATATGGGGTTTACCCAGTCCGTTGCACCACCATAACGTGGGATTCTCAATTTTGAACTCGGTTTCATAGAGCTTTATACCGGGAGTGAGGTCTATTTTTTCTGTGAGATAGACCTTATTACTGCTCTTCTCCTTGAACTTAATAACTGCACTTTGCCTGGAGTGCGCCTCTATCTCAATTTGGGAGACAATAGTAGCGGACTCTTTAGATATATCTTTTGTAAAAAGATGTAAATTTTGAGGGTACAAATTGTCGTAATATTCAAAATATACAGGTCCGGTTATCCCACAAGTAATGTAACGAGCTCCCCAGTCCCAGCCAAAATGATAGGCGGCCTTTCGGGAATAGACCCACTGGCCCCCCGGTATAATTATTTTAGCAGCGGTTGAATCTGCTATATACTGCTTTAGTGCAGATTTGAAATGTACCTCAATTGTGTTCTTTCCTTTACGAAGTTTTCCGGAGCAGTCAAATTTCCATTTTCTGAACATATCATACCCCTCCCCAATCTTCTCACAATTGAGATAGACAGAGGCGTAGGTATCCAGCCCTTCAAATACAAGAGAGATCTGTCTCTGGTTGGAAACATCCTCTTTTAGAGCAAACTCTTTCCGGTAAACCCACTCTTGCTCTCCTATCCACTGGAGTTTTGCCTCATTGCAGCCATAGTAAGGATCTTCAATCAATCCGGCCTTAAATAAATCGGTATGTATTGTACCAGGTACGGTTGCTTTGCTCCAATCTTCTGTGAGATCACTTTGCCTAAAAAGCCACTCTCCGTTCAAAGAGAGGCTTTTAATCATCTCTTTTTTGCCGCATCCTGCAACAAAAAGAGTTGTCAATACCAGGAATAATCTAATCACACTCTCTTAGGTATATATCCTTTCCATCCGTAAAAGGCAAGGTAGAGGTAAGGTATAATGAGTATAAGGAAGGAGCTTTGGATTCCTGCTGCATCTGCCACAAAACCCATCAATAGCGGGAGAATTGCTCCTCCAAGAATTGCCATAACCAGGATTGAAGAGCCTTGCGAGGTGTGCTTGCCAAGTCCTGCTATGGCTAAAGTAAAGATGTTTGACCACATAATGGAGTTGAAGAGGCCGATGCCCACAACTGCCCAAAGCGAAATCACTCCATTGGCAAAGACTGTGGTGATGAGCAGCACAATTACAAAGAGACTGAAAACCAAAAGAGTTCTTGCAGGCATACTTTTGCCAATGATAAACCCTATAAGATTGATGGCTATCAGGACTAGAAATGGAGTTACCATTGATAATGAAATTCCGCTTTCAAGGTATGTTGTACCATAAATAACCACGAATCCGACAAGTGCTATAATTACCATATAGATATATTTGCGCATTTTGCTAATTAGAGCTCCAAGCGAGATTGCTCCAATAAAACGCCCTATCATTGCTCCTCCCCAGTAGAAGGCTAAATAGGTCTTTGCTTCCATCTCTGTATATGAGAGAATCTCCTTGAGATAGTTGATAATGGTGCTGCCAACCGAGACTTCAGATCCTACATAAAAGAAGATTGCCAGAGCGCCGAGCGAAAGTTGGCTGTATTTTAATGCGCCTGCGCCTTTTTCCAAAGAATCATGAGTTTGAAGCGAGGGGAGGTGGGCAAAGATGAAGATGATTGCAAGAAAAAGGAAGATTGCGGCAAAAACCAGGTATGGGGTTTGTACCCCGGCCGCCGACATGGTAAGGCCGTTGTCGGTTAATATCTGTTCCCCTGCTTTGTTCAGAAGCGGAGTGCCTCTCCCGGCAAAGAAGTGGAATATAAGATAGCCTCCGATTATAGGGGCGATGGTTGTTCCGAATGAGTTGAAACCTTGAGAGAGATTGAGCCTGCCGGATGCCGTTTGTGGCGGTCCCAGGATTGCGACGTACGGATTTGCGGCAATCTGGAGCATTGTGAAGCCAAGGCCAAGTATAAACAGGGCTACCAGAAAGAAGCCGTACTTCTGGAAGTGTGCAGCAGGGTAGAATAGAGTACAAGCTATTGCAGAGATGAGCAATCCTATAACTATTCCACTCTTATATCCAATCTTTTGTATAGGGTCTCCGGCAAATGAAGAGATTATGAAATAGATAAATGAACCTATGAAATATGCTCCGAAAAAGGCAAATTGGACGAGCATCGCCTGAGCATAGCTTAATTCAAAGATTTTTTTCATGTAGGGTATTAAGATGTCATTCATACATGTTATAAAACCCCACATAAAAAAGAGTATTGTAATGAGTGTAAAGCTCACTCTAAAGCTTGAGTTCTTATTCATGTTTATTGTTTAAAGTTTGTATTAAGAGATTCTAACCATAATCGTTCTCCAGCTTTTTAACAACTCTTTGTCGTCATAAAGCGAACCATAAACGGTACATTCATCATCATCTTTGATAAAGATCTCATATCCGTTTAAGGATGAATTATTGATATAAAATTTTGAGTAGATAATATTACGGTCAATATCAAGATCGCCCCTCTTTACCCCTTGCTCTGAATTGTCGCATTCGAAATAAAATTTTGAGTCACTCTCCTTTTTTATTCTGTAGCTGCTGCTTATCTTTTTTCCGTCAACACATCCCCAGCACTCCCTGGTAATCCCCTCCCCTGCTATCACAATCTTTGACTCTCCTATTATTCTAAGTATATTTCCTTCTTTGTCAACAAATTCCGAATTAGTCATCCATTCGGCGGAATCGGATAGCAAATGTTTCACAGCTTTCATATACAGAAGTTTTTGTAGTTTTAGGTGCAACTAAGTTAGTAAAAAAAACGAAACTTCAGCAGAGTAGTGTTAAGAGACTATGAACTACCTTGTAAGATAGAATTATCAAGGCGTTACAAATTTAAGTCCTATTATTGAGATAATGAGTGTTGTGATGAAAAAGATTCTCCAAAAGGTTGCAGGTTCTTTAAATACAAATATGCCAAGAAGAACAGTCCCTATTGCTCCAATACCTGTCCATACTGCATAAGCTGTCCCTATTGGCAGCTCTTTGGTAGCTTTTATAAGTAGCAACATGCTTATAGTAAGAGCAATAAAAAATCCTATATACCAGTAAACTACCGTTGCTCCGGATGCCTCTTTAGCTTTACCCAGACAAAATGCAAATCCAGCTTCGAATAAACCTGCAATAATTAGTATAGCCCAGTGCATTATTTCGCTAACTCTTCTAAAATCTTAGATTTTTTCTGCTCGTACTCTTCTTTGGTAATCAACTCCTGATTGTAAAGAGATTTGAGTTCTTTTAATCTCTCCTCTTTTGATTTTTCGGTGATATTGAGTTTATTAACAATCTCATATCCCTCTTTTTGAGTTGCTTTGGGAATCATTTCGTATGTATGCGTGGGTTTGTATTTCATTGTCCACAGGAAAGGCACCCATACGAAAAGGCCTCCTATTATTGCACCCAAATTGACCTCTTCATCCTTGGAGAAGCTGGTATAAAAGGGCTCATATCCCTCTTTTTCTAACTTTACTGTTGTTGTGCTGCCTACAATTTTTGTGTCGGTATGCATATATGGAGTATTGCCCACGGGCTCTCCGTCAATGTACAGTTTAGCTCCATCTGGCAATGAGTGGATCATTGTGAAGCTGGAGCAACTGCTAAGGAGAATTGTTACAATCAATAATAGTGAGACTGCTTGCAAGATACAGCTTTTAATAGTGTTGGTCTGAGTAATTCTGTATTCCATGTCCGGAGATATTTTATTTGGCAAAGGTAAAATTATTATTTTGGTTTTCTATATTTTAAAAAGTGGGATAAGGGTACTCTATCCCGGTTAAGAAAAGCGAGTGGGCAGGGACAGAATCTCCGGCTGCGCCTCTCTCTTTCCTGGACAGAACCTCAATAATCCACTTTGGTTCATAATTCCCTTTTCCAATTTCAAGGAGGGTGCCCACAATAGCTCTTACCATATTTCTGAGAAATCTGTTTGCGGTAATCGTAAAACAGAGTGTCTGAGTATTTTCTTCCTTAAAAAGTGAGTTTTGATTGATGAATGAGATAGGAGAAGCTGGCTCCCAGTTGGTGTGAATAATATTACAGATATTGGTTTTAACCCCTGAGTGCAGTTTTGCCATAGAGGTAAAATCCCGCTCTCCCAGAATCAGTTTAGCCGCGTGGTTCATCTTTTCAATATTTAGTCTATAGGGATAATAATAGGAAT
Organism: uncultured Muribaculaceae bacterium; assembly: GCA_964479995.1. Taxonomy (GTDB): domain Bacteria; phylum Bacteroidota; class Bacteroidia; order Bacteroidales; family UBA932; genus Bact-08. Next base: position 24,393 of record CAYZPF010000013.1, read on the forward strand.
AGTTATTAAGAAAAGGGCTCTTGAAATTGTGTACATAGTATTTGTATGTGCGGTTTGTAGCATCAAAACGTGAGTGACTGTCATCATCAACGTGTAAAATTTTATGAACTACAACTCCGGGGGGAAGAATGGCATTTATTTTGTAAAGAACTTTTTGCTGCTCTTTGATTACTTTATTGTCACTGGTGTCCAGATGGGCGACATAATAAAGAGCGTGGACTCCTGCATCTGTTCTTCCTGCTCCGGTTATCTCAACCCTTTCTCTTAGACAGAGTGAAAAGGCGGACTCTAAAGATTCCTGTACCGATGGACCGTTTTTTTGTTTTTGCCAACCGCAAAAGGGGCTGCCGTTATAGGATAATAAAATAAAGATGCGCATTATTTGAGGTAAAAATTATAACTTTGTTGATTACAAAAATACTAAATCATTCTATATGGAAACCGTAAATATTAAAGAGCTTAACGAAAAGATTCAGAAGGAGAGTGCTTTTGTGGATATGATCACAATGGAGATGAACAAAGTGATTGTTGGACAGAAACATCTGGTAGAGAATTTGTTAATAGGGTTGCTGGCCAATGGACATATATTGCTGGAGGGGGTTCCTGGGCTAGCCAAGACATTAGCAATAAACACTCTGGCTTCAATTGTGGATGCAAAATTCAGCCGGATACAATTCACTCCCGATTTGCTTCCTGCCGATCTTATAGGTACTCTTATTTACAGTCAGAAAAACGAACAGTTTCAAATTAGAAAAGGTCCTGTTTTTGCCAACTTTATCCTTGCAGATGAGATAAACAGATCTCCGGCTAAGGTTCAGTCGGCATTGCTTGAGGCTATGCAGGAGAGACAGGTGACTATTGGAGATAACAGTTTTAAGCTGCCTGAACCATTCCTGGTGATGGCTACCCAAAACCCGATAGAGCAGGAGGGAACATATCCTCTGCCCGAAGCTCAGGTAGATAGATTTATGCTTAAAGTAGTTGTAAGTTATCCTAAAAAAGATGAAGAGAAACTAATTATCAGAATAAATAACTCCGGAGAGTTTCCAAGAGCAAACAGAATACTGACTCCCGATGATATTATCAGGGCCAGGGAGGTAGTAAGAGAGGTTTATATGGATGAGAAGATAGAGAAGTACATTGTTGATATAGTTTTTGCCACCAGAACTCCCGAAGAGTATAATCTCGGGAAACTGAAAGATTTAATCTCCTACGGCTCTTCACCGCGTGCCAGTATTAATCTGGCCATGGCTGCAAAGGCCTATGCCTTTATCAAAAGAAGAGGGTATGTGATTCCCGAAGATGTGAGAGCTGTATGCTACGAGGTTTTAAGGCATAGAATAGGGCTAACTTATGAGGCTGAGGCCGAAAATGTAACCACAGAAAGTATCATTACAGAGATAATGAATACTGTAGAGGTTCCTTAATAGCGAGGTGTATGTCAAAAGAGTTACTAAAGAAAGTTCGTAAGATTGAGATTAAGACAAAGAGGCTCTCAAGGCAGATTTTTGCGGGAGAGTACCACTCTGCGTTCAAAGGGAGGGGTATGGCATTTAGCGAGGTGAGGGAATACCAGTACGGAGATGATGTGAGAAGTATGGACTGGAATGTAACGGCACGCCTTAACTCTCCATATATAAAGGTTTTTGAAGAGGAGAGAGAGCTTACGGTCGTTTTGATGATTGATGTGAGCGCTTCGAGATGGTTTGGGAGCATTGTTAAAAGTAAAAAGGAGCTTATTACAGAGATAGCTGCGGTTCTCTCTTTTTCGGCATCGGCAAACAACGATAAGGTTGGAGCTCTCTTCTTTAGCTCAAAGATTGAAAAGTTCATCCCTCCTAAAAAGGGGAGAAGTCATCTCCTGAGGATTGTGAGGGAGTTGATAGAGCTGCAACCTTCGGAGAGAGGGACAGATATTGCAGGAGCGTTGCGTTTCCTGACAAATGCAATTAAAAAGAGATGTACGGCATTTTTGATATCTGATATGATTGATGTGGACAAAGAGATGCGCCCTCGTTACGAGGATGCAATAAAGATAGCCGCCGGAAGGCACGATCTCTCCGTAATAACAGTTTACGACCCTAGGGAGAAAGTGTTGCCGGATGTGGGTCTTATAAGAGTAGCCGATAGCGAAAGCTTGAAAGAGGAGTGGGTAAACACCTCCAGCAGAAAGGTGAGAGAGCATTATGAGAGTTGGAACAGAAGTGTAACGGAGAATACCGACAGGCTTTTAAGAAGGTATAAGATTGATTCTGTTCCGATTGGTACAAATCAGGATTATGTTAAAGGGCTTTTGTCTCTTTTTAAAACCAGATGAGAGTTATGAATGAAGGAGTAAAAGATACTTTATTGATTGGAGATCAAATCACGTTAAAGTTCAAGGTTAATGTAGCCGGAGGAGAGAAGTATATATTTCCTGCTCCGCAGAATCCGGTTATGGAGGGAGTAGAGATGATTGGAGCTCCGGTAACGGATACTATTGCTAAAAAAGATGGTGTGCTGGAACTTGAAAGCAGGATTGTCCTCACCTCATTCGACAGCGGCTCCTATACTCTTCCAACATTTTTTGCCTATAAAATAAAAAGTGACGGAACTACCGACACTCTCTTTTTCGAAGGCGGCAAGCTGGAGTTTACCACAATACAAATTGATACGACATCATTTAAGCCCTTTGATGTAAAGGGGCAGATGAACTATCCTTATTCTATTACGGAGGCTCTGCCCTGGGTAGGAATTGTGCTTTTGATTGCCGCTGTTGTTTTAATAGTAACCAAAATGGTCAAAAACCTAAGAAACAAAAAGACAATTTTCGGCAAACCGATTGTTATTGACCCTCCCCATATTACGGCTCTTAGAGAGATTGAGAAGATTAGAAATGAGAAGCTTTGGCAGAAGAACCAAAAAGAGTACTATACCAGGCTTACAGATGTGTTGAGGGAGTATATTGAGAAACGCTTTTCAATTCAGGCTTTGGAGCAGACCTCAAATGAGATTCTCAACGATTTGTCAAAGGAGAAGATTGAACCTAAGATATTTGGAGAACTGACAGAGCTTTTAACATTATCTGATCTTGTCAAATTTGCCAAATATAGTGCAACGGAGCAGGAGTGTGAAGCTTCAATACCGGCTTCGGTGAGATTTGTGAACTCGACATTTCTTGATTCCATTGAAGATATGAACAAAAAAGAGAATAATAAACCACAGGAAGATAATTAATTATGTTTTTTGAATATCCAAAACTGCTCTATCTTTTATTGATTTTGATTCCTCTGGCAGCACTCTATATTTGGAGAGAGATAAAGGGACAGTCGCCGGTTATTAATGTTACTTCCATCTCTCCATGGGAAGGTGCCGGGGGACATTTTAAAAAGCATTTAAGACATCTCCCATATCTGATGAGATTGATAGCCCTCTTTATGATTGTTGTAGCGCTGGCAAGACCGAGGTCATCTCAGGATTTTGAAAAGGTTGACACAGAGGGTATTGATATTATGTTTGCAATTGATGTCTCTACAAGTATGCTTGCAAGAGATTTTAATCCGGACAGAATGAATGCTGCCAAAGATATAGCTATTGAGTTTATCTCTCAGCGGCCTAATGACAGGATGGGAATTGTTGTTTTTGCAGGAGAGAGTTTTACTCAATGCCCCCTTACAACAGACCGTGTTACCCTTATCAATCTTATGAAAGAGATCGAGACCGGCCTTATTGAAGATGGAACGGCCATAGGTAACGGCCTTGCCACAGCAGTTGCAAGGTTAAAGGATTCTCAGGCAAAGAGCAGGGTGATCATACTGCTCACCGATGGGGTTAACAATACAGGAGAGATAGCCCCTTTAATGGCCGCCGAGATTGCAAAAACCTATGGCGTAAGAGTTTATACTATAGGTGTCGGTGCAATGGGCGTTGCGCCGTTTCCTGTAATGACTCCGTTTGGAGTACAGATACAGCAGGTTAAAGTAGAGATTGATGAAGGGTTATTAAAACAGATTTCAAAAGAGACCGGAGGTAAATATTTCAGAGCAACCGATAATACCAAGATGCTTGAGATATACAGTGAGATAAACCAGATGGAGACAAGCAGAACCATTGTAGATTCTTTTCCTGTTTACAAAGAACTTTTTATGAGATATGCCGTAATAGCATTGGCTGCACTGCTGTTTGAGTTATTCCTGAGATTATTTGTGATAAGAAGAATTCCTTAATGAGAGATTAGTATGATTCAATTTGCACAGACCCAATATTTACTTTTAATTTTGCTGATTCCTTTCCTCTTTGTATTTCATGCGATTAACAGGAGAATCAGAAGGAAGAAAATTGAAAAATTTGGCGATATCTCTGTTCTGGATAAATTGATACCTACAGCTTCCGGAGCCAGAGGCTGGATTAAACTATCTATCCTGAGTGTTGCAATCTTTTTTTTCTCGATAGGTTTATCCAGACCGCAAATGGGGGCCAGAATTAAAGAGATTGAGGGGAGAGGTGCAGAGATTATGATTGCTCTCGATGTCTCTAACTCAATGTTAGCTCAGGATTATTCACCAAATCGTTTAGAGAGGGCAAAACTTGCAATATCCCGGCTAACGGATAATCTTAAAGAAGACAGGATAGGATTGATAGTCTTTGCAGGACAGGCGTTTGTCCAGCTACCCATAACAACCGATTATGTTTCGGCCAAGATGTTTTTGAATAGTATAAGCACCTATTCCGTTCCGGTGCAAGGCACCTCTGTGGCTGATGCAATTAATTTGGCAATCAAGAGTTTTAGCGCCGAGAGTGCTAAAAGCAGCAGAGCAATTATTTTAATCACAGATGGTGAAGATCATGAGGATAATCCGGCGGAGGCAGCTAAAACTGCACGGGAACTTGGGATTGTTGTGTATGCGCTGGGCATTGGTTCGGAAGCAGGAAAACCTATCCCTATGCCTGATGGAGAGCTTTTAAAAGATAAGGAAGGCAATATTGTTGTCACTAAACTTGATGAAAAAACACTATTGAAAGTGGCAGAGGCAGGAGGGGGGAGATATGTGAGAGCCGGTAATACCGATTTTGGTCTGGATGCTATTGTAGAGCAGGTGAAGAATCTTGATAAACAACAGTTTCGTTCGGTTATTTTTGAAGATTTCAATGAACAGTATATGTATTTCTTTGGAATTGCCCTCTTTTTCTTTATCCTGGAGTTTTTGATAACTGAAAAGAGAGGAAAAAATTTCTTTAAATAGAATTAAATAAGGAGATTAATGATATGAGGTTCTTTTTATTTATAGTGTTTAATTTAGCAGTAGTTACCGCCTTTGCACAAAAGGAGAGAGGAGAGGTGAGGGCAGGTA
>CAYZPF010000014.1:0-27791 GCA_964479995.1 uncultured Muribaculaceae bacterium
AAATGAACAACGAAAAACAGACAATTCACGAATTTGACTTGAATATTATTTATGACTTTTTTTCAAATACAGAGCGCCAAGGTCCCGGAAATCCCGAAGAAACGCTTAAAGCATTGAGGTTTATAGGGAATCTTACCAAAAAATCCAAAATTACCGATATTGGCTGTGGGACAGGTGGTCAAACAATGGTATTAGGAGAACACACACCGTGTGAAATTATCGGTGTTGATACCTGGCCCGATTTTATAAATCAATTCAACCAAAATGCCCAAATCAGGAATCTCCAGGATAGAGTGAGAGGCATTGTCGGCAATATGGAAAACCTACCATTTCAAGAAGAAGAGTTAGACTTGATTTGGTCGGAAGGCGCAATTTATAACATTGGATTTGAGCGAGGACTAAATGAGTGGAAGAAATTTCTGAAACAAGGCGGATATATCGCAGTTACAGAAAATACTTGGTTTAGCGAAGATCGACCTGCCGAAATTCAGGATTTTTGGCAAAAAATCTATCCCGAAATAGATACAATCCCGAATAAGGTTGCTCAGATACAAAAAGCAGGTTATATCCCGATTGCCACTTATATTTTGCCCGAAGCTATCTGGACAGACTATTATACCTGGCAAACATCGAGACGAGAATCCTTTCTGAAAAAATATAACGGAAACAATACCGTAAAAGAATTTGTCGCATCCATGCGGTATGAGGCAGAACTATATTACAAATATAAAGCGTACTATGGCTATATGTTTTATATAGGAAAGAAGATTTAAAGTATGATGAAATCAACCGTAAATATGCGGTTTGATCAAGATATCAAATTGGATTTTAGAATAAACATCAACCTGCACCTTATCAGGAAGCTATGTAATTAATAAGTACATTTACAAATGAACAGCCTTTCACATAAATAACTTTACTATTTTGTGTACATTTGTAATATAAATGTATAGGGATTAGTAAAAATATCTATTAACAAAAAACATCTGGCATGAGAAATTTAACTGTCATTTTAACCATCGGAATAATCTTTTTTCTATCCTTATCTTCCTGTGAAAAAGATCCTGATATAGAGTTTAAAGAGCCTGCATTTAAGTTGGAATTTTCAAGTGGCACGGTAATAACTGAAAACGATTTGCTATATTACGATGCTTCTTCACATCTGTTTCATTTAAAGAGTGAATTAGACGAAAAATCTTTATCAGACTTTTCTGTAATTGTTTATGGCGATACTATTTATCAAGGTAAAATTGCATCAAGTGTTTCATCTGCTCTTCCAGATTATCCCTATTACATTAGTGATGGGTTATTTCTCGGAAATGATATTATTGAAATAAGGAGTACAATTGAGCCAGGAAACTTGCTAAACGATGAGCGCATACTAAATTTATTGAGAAGTCGAAATAAGCTGAGAATGGGATTGAGTTGTTGGTTTCAGCACATTACAGTAAGCCATTTTTGCGAGCATCGCTCTATTGTAAATTGGGAGATAACGATAAAGAACAACGATGCAATTGATTACTTTATTCTTGACCCCCTGAAAATGGGTGTACAGAATTTCCTTACATATACAAGTGGTTATCCTATCTTTACTGGCTCTCCGGCAACAAAAATCTGGACAGGAAACAACCCTGACTACTATAACGTAGATATGGGCAGTTTTTCTATACTCCCAAAAAATGAAAAAGTTACTTATAGTTTCTCTGTTGACTATCATAAAATCGAAACAGGAAATTACAAAATACTTTCGCATTTTCAAGGATTAAGAAATTGTAAAACACTTAATATCAAAGGTAAAAACGGAGACATCTGGGTTGGCACATTAATATTTGAAGATAATAATATTGCGGTTGAATCAGATATCTATACCCCAACCCTAACTCTGCCAGAGTTTTTTCACAATCTTTGATTATCAGCGCTTTAACTTTTTAAAGCGTTTGGATTTTTTAAATTTTTTAGGGTTAATCATCAGATAATCAAGTTGTTTTAAAAAACTCTGGCAGAGTGTAACTTGCCGGCGACCTACATGGGAAACTTCAGAAGAAAAGTTAGAATGATTTTACCAGATACCCGAATCGAAATGAGTTTGGACGGATGGTTACAAATACCTTTGAGCTTAACATCTGAATTTTAGAAGGTCTGCCATACTCAGGAAAAAAATTTGCAAATTTCCGATTGAATATTATATTTGTAATAAAACCAACACAAAATTATCTAAGGTTGTTGGTTTAATTGAAAATAAATTATTGGCAAAAACTTTTCATATTACTTGCATATATTTAATTTTAGTATGCCTCCAGTTTTCAGGTATTTTATATGCGCAGGACCCTACTCTTGCTCAAAGAAAGGAGAAAGAGAGAGCATATGAATTGATTTCGCATCAAAAATTTGATGAATGTTTCAGTTTTTGTGAAGAGCTCCTATCAAGATATCAAAATAATAATAGCAATAATTGGATTAGAATTTATGCATTGACTTATTCCGCTCAATCTCAGATTGCCTTAGGAGGTAAAGGCGATGATTCTTATAATCGTTTGTTGGAGGCTCAAACCTTAGCAGAAAATACTCAGAATGACTCTGCCCTGTGTTCAATACACAATGGAATAGGCCTATATTACTTAAATGTCAACGGAGATGAGTATGGAGCCTTATACTCTTTCCTCACCGGAATCCGCATTGCCAATATCTGTAATCATAAGAAGCTCTACTCCCTTTTAGCATTGAATACCTCACTACTGCTTTCGCTTCAAAAAGATATGGCCGGATTAAACTATGCCAAAGATTGCTACAGGTATGGAAAGGTGAACAATGATCCCTATCTTATCAGTGCCGGATGTATCGCCTGTGCACGGTTTTATATTCTACAGAAGAGAATGAAAGAGGCTACAGACTATTTAAAGGAGGTAGAAAGTTTGAATAATCAATATCATTTATCTCTGGATCAGGACATCCTGAATACATATGGAGAGATGGCTTTAGAAAGCGGAGATTTAGATCTTGCCAAGACCTATTATCATAAAGCAGAGGGCTTTATATCTAAAGCCACCATTCTTAACACCCATACTCTTCTTACATATTTGGGATATGGAAGGGTATTGATTGGCAAAAAAGAGTGGAGAGAGGCTTTGCATAAACTTGAATTAGGGCACAATTATTCGCTTGAATCGTAGTCACCTCTGTTCAGAAGAGAATTATATCTCCTACTATCTGAGTGCTATGACAAGTTAGGTGTGACTAAAAAGGCGTTGGATACTTATAAAAAATATCATCAGGAAGGAAAGGAGATGATGGCCAGAGATAGGAAATATGCAGAGAAAGAGCTTTTAGTAAAGTACGAATCAGAGAAAAAAGTAAAAGATTTAGCAATTGCTAATTTAAAATTAAAGCGAGAGTCTTTGAAATTTCTATTTATGGTTGTTTTGGTTTTTTTTTCAATTGGATTTATCCTATTTCTGATTTTGGTTAATAAAAGAAAAAACCAATTGTACAGACAGATTGTTAAAAAGAACATGGAATCATTGGATGCTCATTCCATTCCTAAGTATTCAAGCTCTTCATTAAAAGATGATGACCAGATTTCCTTATTTGTAGCCGCCGAGAAGATGATGAAAGAGGACAAAGTATATAAAAGACAAGATTTTAGTAGAGAAATATTTGCAGAAATGCTTAGCACAAACCGGACCTATCTTTCACAATCAATTAATCAATTGACCGGACTGAGTTTCTCTCAATATGTAAATAAATACCGGATACAAGAGGCCCTTATTGTATTGTCTGACTCTAAAGATAATACCCCTATAAAAGCACTCGCTGCAGATCTCGGATTCAATTCCATAACCTCCTTTTATACCAGTTTTAAGGATTCTGTCCAAATGTCTCCGGACAATTACCGTAAAATTTCAAGAACACTGGAATCTGAAAGAATCGTACAATAAAGAAAAAAGTTTTCAATAATAGCAATTGCCAAATCTGTATTGAATATATAATTACGTTTGTTGCAGAACTATTCTTTAGGATTAATATGAAAAAACTATCTAAGCTCTATCTTCTGCTTGGACTTACTCTGGCAGGGTGTGGAGAATCTTCACAATATGTACTAAAAGGCATAATTAACGGTCTTCCGGAGGACAGTTATCTATACCTTGTTCCGGCAGTATCATACACACATAAAAAACCGGTTGCAGAAAGTGTAGTGGAAAACGGAAAGTTTAAATTTTCAGGTAATCTTCCGGAACCTCGTCTATTTACAATAGAAATGGAAAATACAAATATTACCGATTACATAATGATAGAGAATTCACATATCACTATAACTGGCAATGCCAAAGTGAGCAGTAATGGATATAGTGATAAATGGTATGTAGAAGATATGATAATTAAAGGTTCTCAAAGTCATGATCTCTATGAGAAGAAAATGCTTTTTAGGGATACTTTGAATAAAATATACGTTGAATATTACAATAAATTTAAACCAGTTTATCAAAAACTGGCAAGTGCACGAGCTTCAGGAGATGCACTCATTATCGACTCAATTAACATCTCTTCTGAAGCTAAGGCTTTGGCTAAAATGGAAGATGATTTCCACAAATTAGCAGCAGAGCGAATAATGAATGTAATCGAAGCGAACAAAGATAGCTGGTGGGGGCCTTTGCTCATGCTTGTTAATACAACCCGATTACAAGGAATCCAGGAGTTTATTGATATGTATAGAACCTTCTCTCCTCAGGCTAAAGAGAGTTACTATGGTCAGATCTTGAAAAGAGAACTGGATTATGAAACTTATATAGGGAAAAAGAAAAACGATTTAATTGTTAGTGACAAATATGGGGTCAAAAGAAATTTAAGAGATGTCACAGTAGGCAAGAAATATATTCTGCTGCATTTTTGGGCATCATGGTGTTATCCTTGCCTTAAGGAGTTTGAAACCTTGCATACCTTATATAATAAATTCGCATCTCGAGGTTTTGAGATAATCTGTGTATCAATGGATAGCGATATTGAATCATGGTTGAAATTCTCCCAGGACAAAGGTATAGTTTGGCCAAATTTTATAGATCAAGACAACTCTTTCTGGAATCTTTTTAATGGGAGGCTGATACCTATGTCATATATACTGGATGAAGAAGGAGTAGTGGTATCTGAGAGATTACAAGGAGAGCAACTCATTGCTAAGGTTGAAGAATTATTTAATAAACAGAATACAATTTATGATTAAAATTTTAACAAACTACGGCTCCTTTTGCCATCGCTTTAACTATTTCTAACAATATAGTATCCAATAGTATTCCTGAATTTAAATAAAACACAAAACCTAATAAATTATGTTAAACCAAAAAAACTGTTATCCGATGAGCTTGTTGATGCTCCTTTTCCTATTTTTGGGAGCAAATACAATGCTTTTTTCGCAGAGTAGAACTATCACCGGAGTGGTGGTGGATTCTAAAAATGAAAGCTTGTCCGGAGCCTATATTATAGTAAAAGGCACGAAGCAAGGGACAAGTACCGACGAAAATGGACATTTTTCATTGCCCATTACTTCTCAGAATGTTACACTTGAAGTCTCTTTCATTGGCTATAAAACCTTAACTATTGAGATTAATACAGCTGAAAAACAGGAGTATATACTAATCTTGGAAGAAGATGCTACCTGGATTGAGGGTGTAGTTATTACCGGAGCATTTACCCGTAAAGCAAACAGTTATACAGGAGCTGTTTCTGTAGTCAGGGGAGAAGAGTTAAAAGCTGTTGGTAATGCAAACATTCTTGCAAGTTTAAAAGTCATTGATCCCTCTTTTATGATTGTAGATAACCTGTCTGCCGGTTCGGATCCTAATGCCATGGTCAATATTCAAATGCGCGGACAAACCGGGTTTTCTGATATTACAAGCAGCCAGAGCAATCCTAATCAGCCCCTCTTCATCTTAAATGGCTTTGAGACTACACTCACTACTATTTTAGATCTGGATATGAATCTGATTAATAGTGTAACATTACTTAAGGATGCCACTGCAAAAGCAATTTATGGTTCAAAGGCAGGTAATGGCGTAGTCGTTATTGAGACAAAACAACCAGAAGAGGGAAAAATCCGTATCACCTATAATGGTAGTATTGATGTGGAAGCACCTGATTTGTCAAGTTACAATCTTTGTGATATTCATCAAAAGTTACAGGCGGAATTAAATGCAGGTTACTACAGCGTAGGAGAAGGGGGAAGTGTTGTTACTCAATTGGCTCTAAATAACATCTACACAGGACTTCTACAAAAAGTTGAAGCCGGTGTTAATACAGACTGGTTGGTTCAACCCCTCAGGATAGGTGTCGGACAAAAACACTCTCTCTATCTTGAAGGCGGGGATAAGTCTATGCTTTATGGAGTTAATCTCTCTCATAATAACGTATCTGGAGCTATGCAAGGCTCTGACCGTAATACATTTGATGGGAGCATCTCGCTTACATATAGAACAAAATCTCTACAGTTCAGAAACCTGTTAAGCATTTCAAATAATACTGCCAATAACTCCCCATATGGCTCTTTCAGTAACTTTGCTTTACTCAATCCTTATGATGCCCTCTATGATGAGGACGGAAACATGATTCGTCAATACACCAATGGAACCGTTGTGCAGTACAATCACTTATTGAATGGAACCATTAACACCATTGATCAATCCAAATACACCAATATTACAGAAAATTTCTATGCAGAATGGCGTCTTATAGATAATTTGAAATTAACAGGCCGTGTTGGGATTATTAAAAATATCTCCTCAAACGATTTATTTAAACCTTCTGGTCATACCGATTTTTATAACTACGCCGGTGCAGATCTATACAAAGCAGGATCATATATCAAAACCAACGGCCTTATGAATCAGTGGTTGGCCGATTTAGGAGTAGACTATTCAATCTCAACAGGTAAACATCTATTTTTCACTAATCTCATGACCAGTTGGAATGAAAGTAAATACGATAATACCTCTATGATGGCCCAAGGTTTTGCCTCAGACAATATGCGCCATATTGCCTTTGCCATTGAATACGCCGGAACCAAACCATATGGGTCAGAGGGTATTTCCAGAACTTTTGGGGCTTTAGGGTCGCTGAACTACTCATACGACAATCGTTACTTGCTGGATGCCAATTACCGTCTATCGGGATCCTCGGAATTTGGAGCCAACAAGCGTTGGGGCTCTTTCTGGTCTGTAGGCATTGGGTGGAATATTCACAATGAAGCCTTCATGAAAGATGCCAGCTGGGTTAATAATCTAAAATTACGTGCCTCTACAGGTTTTACCGGAACACAAGGATTCAGCACATATGAAGCAGTTCCTACCTTGAACTATTATACTTCTCAGCAATATGGAGGCGCCATAGGCTCCTACATTGTCGGCCTGGCCAATCCCGATTTGCAATGGCAAAAGAAGCTGGACAACAACCTGGGAATTGATTTTAGCCTATTCAAAGGACTGCTTAACGCACGTTTTGATCTGTATAAAGCCACGACAAAAGGTTTAATCACTTCAGTCACAACGCCTCAATCCATAGGATTCTCTTCCTATACTGCCAATTTAGGGGAATCGGAAAACATTGGGTATGAAGCATACTTAAGCCTAAGACTTTTACAGTCTAAAGAGAAGCGTAATTACCTTAATGTTTTTGGAGCTTTAAGCCATAATAAAAATACACTTAAAAAAGTGGCGAATTCCTTAAAAGCCATGAACGATAAAACAGATGGTGCCATGAATGAGGATGCCTCTAAAACAAGTGTAGCTGTCCGTTATGAAGAAGGAGCTTCTATGAATGCCATTTGGGCTGTCCGCTCTATGGGTATTGATCCTGAAACCGGAAAAGAAGTTTACATTAAAAAAGATGGTACTTTATCATATAAATGGAATGCCGCCGACCAGGTTGTTTGCGGAGATGCCCTACCCTCACTATCGGGTAATTTCGGACTTAACGGCGAAGTCAATGGATTAGGTATGAACTTTGTTTTTACATGGCAATACGGAGGTCAGATATACAATACTACCCTTGTACAAAAAGTAGAAAATGCCAACGCCCGCTACAATGTAGATGAGCGCGTCTTGTACGACCGCTGGTCCGAACCCGGGCAGTTAAGCCGTTTCAAAGCCATTGCAGACAATTCTTATACTCAGCCTACCCAGCGTTTCGTAGAAGACAATAACACTCTTAATATGGCTTCTATATCCCTTTACTATGACTTCCGCGATACTAAGGTAGTTAAAAATACTTTCCTTGAGCGCTGCAAACTCACTTTCTACATGAACGACTTATTCACTCTTTCATCTGTAAAGATTGAACGCGGCACCAGTTATCCTTATTCCCGCAAGTTCGCCTTTTCGCTTCAAGTAACATTATAATAAGGACTAATAATGAAAAAAATAAAATATATATCCATTGTTCAAATCTGTCTTTCTACACTCATATTCACTTCGTGTACAGATTGGTTTGAGGTTCGTCCAACTTCTCAAATTTTAGTTAGCGAACAATTTAGCACCGAAAAAGGTTTCAAAGATCAGCTAATAGGTGTTTACACTACACTTGCAGAAACCTCTCTTTATGGACGGGAACTAACTTATGGTTTTGCCGAAGCTCTTACTCAAAACTATGATCTCTCTTCCTCTTCACACAGTTACTATGAAGTAGCGCAGTATAACTATCAAGAAAGCACAGTAAAAAACAGATATACAAATATTTGGTTAAATGCTTATAACGCTATTGCTAATCTTAACCTAATGCTTGAATACATAGACAAGGTAGATGCCACAATTTTTAGCAATACTAATTATCTACAATATAAAGCAGAAGCCTTAGGACTCCGTGCTTTTATTCATTTTGATTTACTCCGCCTCTTTGCACCTTCATTTGCTGTAGGACCAAAAGAAAAAGCTATTCCATATGTTACTAAATACTCCACAAAGATTACTCCCACTTCGACAGTAGAACAAGTAGTGGAGTTAATTTTAGAAGATCTAATTAGTGCCAGAGCGCTTTACGATGAAGCTATTGCTTTTCAAACGGCGGCAATGCCAGTTTCTTACAGGTCAACTTCATTCATATCCGGCACTCTGGCAAGGGTTTACCAATGGAAGGGCGATTTTCTAAATGCCCGTAATAGTATTAGCTTGATATTTGAAGAGAACTCCGATGTTTACTGGACTCATTACTCAATAATGGAGTCGCCTAACTCAATTGAGTGGGATAGAACCTTCTCTTCTGAAGGACTTTTTGTACTATCTATTAATAATATGGATAAACAAACAAACTCCTATATCGGACCTTCTGCATCTGCAAACAATTTATTGAATGTCTCAGACGAAAAAATGGACCAAATATTTGAAGTGACCGCTAAAGGTTATGGAGGAGATTGGCGTTATCTACGCAACTTCCAATACGATGGTGCCAATAGGTATTTTTATAAATATAGACAAGAAGAGGGCGCAAGATATAGAAATCGTATTTCTTTAATCAAAAAAGGAGAGATGGCATTAATCATTGCTGAATCTTATTTAGATGAAGGCAATCTCCCCAAAGCAATTGAATATTTGAATTTGTTAAGAGATAATAGAGGCAGTATTAAAAATTATCCTCTAAGCTCTGATCTTACAGCTTCTCAGGTAGCTGAAGAACTTTACAAAGAATACCGTAAAGAGACTCTTGGAGAAGGCCAGTTGTTTTATTTTTACAAACGGAAACAATACGAAACTATTCCCGGTTCAGATAAATCTGCCACAGGTATTTATGTTATTCCACTTCCGGAGAATGAAATTGAGTTTGGAAACAGATAACCCAAAATAAGAATAAAGATGAAAAAATCACTATACATATTATTTTTTACTATTGCTCTGTCCTTATCTTCGTGCAATAACGAAGACTTTTTATGGCAAGATGCTACTTATGCACGAATATATGGGCCTAAGGAATGGACATTGGAAACAGATTCATTAATATTTAGTTTTGCCCCTTACAATACCTCAATAAAAGAGTATGTAATCAATGCAAAAATATTCATTATCGGGTCAGTATCAAAAATTCCCCTTACTGTAAGAATCGAAGTTGATCCCGCCTCCACCGCAAGTACCTCACACTATTCTTTCCCTGAAAGTGTAACTATTCCGGCAGGCTCTCATTTTGTAGAATTTCCTATTTCTCTTAAACGTACCAGCGACTTAACCTCAAAACAAGTAAAGCTTATTCTTAGGATAAGCGATTCTGGCGATATTGGAAAAGGAGTAAAAGAGTTTAACCAACTTAAGTTGACTTGGTCTGATATGATTTCCAAGCCCACCAATTGGACGTTACTTACAGAATTCTTTGGTAATTACAGCAATACCAAATACCGATTTATTATTGATGTATTAGGTATTGGTATATTTACATACGGTGAAACCAATGGGATGACATGGGGAGAGATGAACTACTATCGCATGAAAATGATTGAAGCATTGACCGCCTATAATGCAGCTCATCCCGGAAATCCTCTAACAGATGAAAATAATCAAATAGTAACTTTCTAATACCATGCTATCATGAATAAAATAAATAAAATAGCCTCTATCATAGCAATACTACTATTTGCTGTTTCTTGTCTTAAAGATAGTGGCAACTACGATTATAACTATGAAACAGTTCCCTCTATAACAATAGATACAGTTGGAGTAAGTCAACAATATTATGCCATCCTTTCTAGCAGTGCTTGGGCCGTAGGTAATCATATTCTGTTCGAGCCCAATATAAAGTATAAGAATGGGGACATGAACAACTTAGACTACCTATGGTTTGCTCTTCAACTGGATGAATTCCAATATAAACCCATTGGAGAAGGACACTCCTCCACCTACCGTCAAAGGGATACTTTAGCCACCACTAAAGCCCTGGACTATGTTGTAGATCTCGAACCGGGAAAGGTGTATAGAGTCTATCTGGAAGTAAAAGACCGTACTAATAGAATATATAATTATTATCAATTATCCAGTTATTTTGTTATTCCGGCTGCAAGCGGCAATTACTATGGAGTTTATTGTCTGCAAGAGAAAAATGGGAAAGTTGATATTGATGTGTTGCGCTCACCTGGGGCTTTGATCTTAGGTAGTGGACAAGATGATAACATCTATACTACCCACAATCCCATAGATCCCATTGAAGGTACTCCAAAACATCTTTGGTGGTCAACTACCGGACAATGGTTCTATATTGTAACAGATAAGGAGATGAGGCGTATTGATCCAACGGGTTTACAAACTATGGATAAATGGGATGAAGGTATGTTTTTCGAAGAGCCCTCTGTCTTCTCACCTGAAGCTTTTATGAATGTCAATAATTGTGATTTCCTTATTAATAATGGTAAAATGCATGTGCTGTATGCTCGTATTGCCGGTGACAGAAAATTTGGTTCTCCGATTTTAGGAAACTATCAACTTTATCCTTTTCTCTCAACAGAAACCATTGCTTCATACAGTCCGGTACAAGGAGCTATCGGAGCCTACCAAGTAGTATATGATCTCAGTTCCAACAGCTATAAATCTTATTTTAATAAAGGAACATCCTTTGGAACATTTAATGCTGTACCGGGAGATGCTGCTTTTAGTGTAAATGCAATGAAGGGAACGCCTCTTTATATAGCAACATTAAATGGAGGAGAAACAGCCGCTATTATGAAGCGTGATGATGGTTCTATCTGGATAGACGTTGCCGTCTTTTATAACGTTGTGGACAACGGCTATCTATCACGTCAAACAAAGGCAGTTAATCTACCGGAGATAGAAAATGCAACTCATTTTTGTTCTGGCGAATCAGGTTCTGCCATTTGGTATAGCGTTGGCAACAAGGTTTATTATTACGCTTACACAACAGGTCAAGCTAAAGCAGAAGTTCTTTGGCAAGGTGATCCTAACGAAGAGGTAACTTGTATGGAATTATTATTTACCGGAGGATTTCCAACTAGTGGAAGGATATTTTGGATAGCTGCATGGAATCCTACCACAAACCAAGGGCGTGTCATTGAATATGAGGTGAATCCTTCAACCGGAGAGGGGGATTTATTGTATGTACCCATGTTTGGAGGCGGAAATGAACAACCTCGTATCTATGAAGGTTTTGGTAAAATATATGGTATGACCACCAGGACTCAATATAATTAACTCTAATATTTATATTTTAAAATTATTATTAAACTCATATTTTATGAAATATTATCTTACAACTATAGCTATAGTTATAACTACACTAATCGCTGCTTGTACTCAAAATACTGTTTCAACCAGTTATATATTTGGAAACATAAGTGGAATTGAGAATGGCACAATGGTACTTGTTAAGTTCTCAGCAACTCATAAAGATGAAATACCTTTAGATACTGCTATTGTAAATAACGGTCAATTTGAACTGGCCGTAAATTTAGATGGACCTCGAGCTTTAAATGTTTATACACAAAACAACCCCTATATCACAACAATTATGGCTTCACAAGGTGAAAAAATCTTCATCAGCGGCAATAAAGAGAAACTAGTTGTCACGGGGGCACAACTACAAACTGCTTATAATGAAAAATTTGCAATAACAAGGGAATTTCTCAATAAAAAATATAGCGAATTGGGTGGGAACGATGAATTTTTTCACTTATGCAATAGAGTTATAGATAGCAGTGTTATGGCCAATAAAGATAGCTGGTGGGGACCTTTCTTATTATTGGAGCACACAAGTTATTTTACGGATGAGTTTGTGGAAACATATAATAGTTTTTCAGATGAAGCTAAAAATAGTTTTTACGGAGAACTTGTAAAACAAGAGTTATTCCCCTCCACCCTTGAAAAAGCTCCGAATTTTAAAGCAGCTGATATTGATGGAAAAGAGTATAGCTTATCTCAATTATGCGATGGGAATAAATACCTTATAATAGATTTTTGGGCATCTTGGTGTGTCCCTTGCCGAAAAGCTATTCCTGAAATTAAAAGACTTGCCTCTAAATATGCAGATAAAGGTCTTTCTGTTGTAAGTATTTCTATTGATTCTGATTATCAAGCGTGGCTCAAAGCACTTAAACAAGAACAAATGCCCTGGGTCAATCTGTATGATAGTAGTAAAATTAATGAAGCTTATGGAGTAAAAACAATTCCCTCTATATTTATAGTAGAATGTTCAACCGGTAAAGTCTTAGGAGAAAAGCTATACGGGAAATTAGTAGAAATAAAATTAACTGAAATTTTTGGCGAATGAATTGATCTGACATCCAAAAGTTAAACGGATTAATAGAATTTATCTTGAGAGAGTTCGGTATTACACCGGACTCTTTCCTTTTAACCGGAGTTTGATTCTTTTATTGTTATAATAATCAATATATTTCTCTAAAATTCTATATAGCATTTCATTTATCAACAATATATTAGGATTTCCAGATATGCTGTGAGAAACAATCTCTCCATTAAATAAATCCAATATAGAAGATAGATAAATAGATTTTTTTATCCTCGAATGTAAAAGTACCTGTAGCCTGACAGGAGAGTACTTCGAAAATATGAACACATAACAAGCGTTTTGAATATAAATAGAATATAGATGTTTTTTGTAAAGTTTTTCGTATTTTTAAA
Organism: uncultured Muribaculaceae bacterium; assembly: GCA_964479995.1. Taxonomy (GTDB): domain Bacteria; phylum Bacteroidota; class Bacteroidia; order Bacteroidales; family UBA932; genus Bact-08. The sequence goes on from CAYZPF010000014.1 coordinate 13,608, forward strand.
GTTTGGAGGCAAGCAGTGAACAACACTCTAAAGTTTTCCACGTAGGTGGCCGGTAAACTGCCGCTCTGCTGAAGTTTCCCATGTAGGTGGCCGACAAACTGCCGCTCTGCTAAAGTTTCCCGTGTAGGCCGCCGGCAAACTGCCGCTCTGCCATAGTTTTTTTAAAACGACTTGATTACCTGATAATTAACCATAAAAATTTAAAAAATACGAATATTTTAAAAAGCTAAAACATTGATAACCAGAGGGTATGAAAAAACTCTGCCAGAGTTAGGGTTGAGCCGGCAGCTATGTACGGGAAATAACCTCACTGGGCAGAAAATAATTTACTATTCAAAAAACTCCTGAAAGTGACATAAATACCTATTAATATGAATGTTAAACACATGGAAAACTTTAGACAACACTCAACAAGCAAAGTAAAATGACATACAAAACGACAAATCCTCATAAAAAAGAAGAACTGCCTTGGCCTGAATACATACCTGACAATGCAGATAAACTAATTCTTGGAACATTCCCAACTAAGAAGGAAAATTGGGACTTTGAATTTTTCTATCCAAACAAAAACAATAAATTCTGGAAAGTATTAGCACATATTGCAGAGATCAAATTGACAGATTTCGAAAAAAATGAAAAAGGCAAACTTCAAGCAGTTAATGAGAGAAAACAAATACTGAATAAACTTAAACTTGCTATAACAGATATTGGAGCAATTGTTTTACGGCAAAACAACAGTTCATTAGACAGTAATCTGTTCCCTATTGAATTTACCGATATTTTCAAAATACTTACTGAAAACTCAAAAATCAAGACAGTTATATTAACAAGTAGCAGCAGCGGAAACAGTGTTCTATCCTGGTTTAAAATATACTGCAAAATAAACAATGTAGAATTATACATTGACAAGAAAAATAAGAACTTTCCTATTCAAACAGAAATCACAATCAATAACAGCAAAATTAACATTGTAGTTGTATATTCCACTTCTGGTGCAGCAGGCAAGAAAGAAGATTTTTTAATTGAGCAATACAAAAAAGTAATAAACCACAAATAGTAGAAGCTATCCAACCTTGCCAAAGTTTATTGCCCAGATTTTCTAAATGTTATACTTAAATCTGGCATAGTATTTGAAGCCTCTATTTGAGCGCTATATGATGCATTAATTGCAATTATCATGGATTTCATGAACGGGAAGCAACGAGGAGCGGGCGCTTGTAGCATAAGAATGACCCTATAAATTATTATACTATGTACAACACTCCTGATTATCCCGAGGTTAGACCCCTCCGGGTCCTTTTTCCTCTTTTTATTTTGATAGGTGCTTTTATTGTAGTCTCCTGCAACAGTACTTCCAAACAGCCAAATGATAGTATCCCGGTAATTAATATCGAACCTGCCATTGGTAATGCGCGAATTGTAGATTTGAGTGAGATAGCCGAGGATATCGAGTATATTCCCCTTGAAACCGTCCCCAACTCTTTACTGAAAGATCTATCTAACATTAGGTTTGAGGATGATAAATTCTTTATTGGACTCTTTGATAACAAGGTTTTTTCCAGAAGTGGAAGGTACCTTTGGACATTTGACAAATCCGGGAGGGGTCCCGGTGAATACACATTTTCGCAAGGTATTTCAAAAGAGCGCGGTACCGGAAATTTCATTGTAAATACTCTGTCGAATAAAAACATTAGTTTGTATATATATGACAGCACAGGTATATTTATCCAAGAGAAGACATTCCCATTTCCCTATTCGGATAAATTGGGGACACCCATTTTGTTAGAAAATGATTATCTCCTTGCATCAGCCCCACAAGCGTCCAAAACTCGTGTAGATTTCTGGGCTTTGGTTATGGACAATAAATACAATGTTATCTCTAAAATGGCCCCTCCATATGATATTGGAGATAAAGGGATAGCAACCGGACATCTTGTAATATCATCAACAGGTGATGCTAACAGAGAAGTTCCCGTATCTGTTATAAATTCATACCCGTCTATCTATACCGGAGCCAATCTGATAAGACTCTACTCCCCGGTTGTAGATACCATATATACCATCGATTCTGATTACCGTTTTATTCCGGTACTGCGAATCAACCACGGAAAAATCCCCTCTTCCAGAGATAAGCCCGATAATACCAGAGGGTACGGTTACGGCAAGTATATTTCACTATTGCCGAAAGAGTACAAGGAATGGAATAAATATCTACTAATGGCTTGGCTCATGAATGACTATGCAACAGAGCCTAAAATTGAAACTCTCAATATAAGAGGAAGTGGTTCTACAAGAAAAAATACAACTACATATGGCCTTTATAATAAAGAAACCGGAGATTTCACCTTTATGAAGAAGCCGATAGAGGACGTTTACGGCTTTCGGGACAATATTGCAGGAGGTCCTCCCTTTATCCCCACCTATATTTCACATGACGGTAAATATGCAGTCTCATTGATACCCACTTCAAAAATTGAACAATATCTCAACTCCAATCCAGCGGATTCCAGGTTTGCAGAGATTGCTAAAAAGGTGGCCTTCGATGATAACCCTGTAGTAGTGCTTGTTACTTTACGATAATCCCTGCATTAGAGTGTCGGGCTGGTATTTACGGCTATGTCGAATTTGATTTGCAAAAGCTTCCACCACAACCCTAACTCTGGCAGAGCGGCAACTTGTCGGCCACCTACATGAGAAACTTCAGCAGAGTCAGGGTTGCGGGTCTTCTATGGGGAAGCTTTAGCTACTCTTCAAGTAGCTTCAATATCTCTTTATCCAGAGCCTCTGCATCGTGAAATCCTACAATGTATTTTCTTACAACTCCCTTTTTATCAATTAGTACCATATGGGGAATTGCTCCAACACCATACGCCAGATCATTAAAGGTCTCATCTGAAATTCCCATAAGATAGTTGAAATTCTCTTTAATTACATATTTCTCTATATCGGCTACTCTCTGGGTTGCATCAACCTTTGTAACGCCGGCAATTATAAGACCTTTTGTACGGTATTTCTCCTGAAGCTCTCTCAATGCAGGAAACATCCTTATACAGGGTTGGCACCATGTTGCCCAAAAATCTAGTACAATCACTTTCCCCTGTGATTTGCTGATTCCTGAAAATTCTCCGTTGCACCAACGGTCCATAACCAATTCAGGAGCCGGTTTATTTAAAATAGAATCCGGATTTACAAGCTCCGTAATAACCTCTTTACTTAGTTTGCCGCTATATGTAAGATTTCTTAAATTAAATATCCGTACACCTCTATCTCTTCTATAGAGTTTACCTGCAAAAATCAAATCGGGTAAATCATCTTCATTAATATGTCCTATTGCAAACTGGTCTGGTTTAAGCAGTGTGTCTGAATTAAAAATTGTGTCCTCGAATACCTCCCACTGTCCTCTAGAATCGCCCTCCCCATGATTTGCAAATCGATAAATCCTGAAGAATCTGCTTCCAGAAGTTAGTACTTCATTCTTCCCATCGCAATCTATATCAGCTATCTCTATCTGATCAATATTGGTCTGTCCTTTTATATCCTCTATTAAATTATACGTAATACCATCCTTTATCACAGCCAATCTTCCTCTTGCAATCTTACCGTAATTCTGATGCCAGCCGTCTCCAACATAAATCTCATTTTTCCCATCGTTGTCACCATCTCCGACTTTAATTGCAGATTTTACACCCCTCCTGACACTAAGAAAGCTTTTGGTATTACCATCTAGGATATAGGCATCTCCCTCAGCACCAAGAGAATCTCCATAAACTCTCCCAACAAATAACAGATTCTTCCCATTTAATTTTCCTATATCAAATGCCGTAGACATTCTTTCGGTAAGAAGCACTTTAATATTCCAGTTTCCTGATCTATAAGATATTTTGACTGTTTCAGCCATATACTTGGACTCATAATAAGAGACAATAATCTCATTTTCAGAGTCATTGTCAATATCGGTAATTTCCAGATACAGAGGCTGAGGCCTTTGAGAGGCTTTTGTGTACAATTCCGAAATAGTCCATTTACTGCCGTTACCTCCTGATTCTTCTTCATAATATTTCACGATATATACACTTATCTCCGAATCTGTGTATTGTGTATAGCCTGTAATCAGGACCAAATCATTTTTCCCGTCATTGTCTGCATCTCCGGTACAAAGTTTGAGTACCGGTTTATCAAAACTGTGAGAAAAGAGCACCACTGCGGAATCCTTGATTATTGTGCAGATATAGAGAGTTGAATCGCTGCCAAGTATCACTTCATCTTTTTTATCTCCGCATAGGTTTCCAAGCGCAACCACCTGCACACCTTGAGGGAAGCCCTTAATGTTTAAATTTTGAACCGGAAGTACTCCAAAATCAGTATTTCCTCTCTCCATTTTTGACCATGTAATAATAGGACTTCCCGCAAGTAGCAGAATGATACAAAATTTAAAAAGTCGGATCTTCATTATAATGATTTAAAGTTAATCTTGCAAAACCATGGTAACATACTCCGGATTAGTCATATGGATTTTGAACCAGTTGACCTTTACTGAGTTCTATATCAATTCTCGGTATCGGCCATGCAAATCTCTTGTCACCGGGAGCCATTGTATAGGTTTTAGATTTGTTTATATCTGTCGCCAAACCGTCAAAATCGAAGAATTCTCTTGTAATTGTAATTTTATCCACTATGTTTTGAGGGTCAGAGTTTATTCTCTTGATATCGTACCAACGCAAGGTAAAAGGGAATTCTCTATGTCTTTCATCTATTATAAACTGTACCAGGCCCTTTTTATCAGTGAAATTAGTATTTGTCAGGTTTACATAAGTTCCGCTCTTATACCTGTATGATCTTACAGTATTAAGGTCAGATACCGCACCCTGTGTATCACTCTTCCTTGCTCTGCACTCAGCTCTTATCAGGTACATCTCTGCGGTAGTGGGGCCTTGCAGAATGCCTATTGAGCCAAACTGCTGATATGCGCTCCATCCTGGAACGGATGCTCTGTTATAGGAGTAATCTTCCACAAAAAATGCATCGTATCTGTAATCATTCACTTTATCGTAAAGGTTCATTAACTTCTCGCTCGGCACGGCATTTTGCGTATGGTTGTATAACATACGGGAGTAGTAGCTCTCTTCAAATTGGTAGTCAGATGGCGCATTGGGCGCAATATATGTTCCTCCTCCGGAAGAGTATATTCGCATTGTTGGAGAGAAATAAGCCTGGTAATCTACCATCTTGGAGTGTGATGCGAGGGCAAGATTTGCATACTCTTCTGCCTTATCATAGTCGTGGATATACAGATAAAAACGTGCTGCAAATGATTGAACTGCCGGCAGGCTGAGACGAAAGAGTTTGCTGATATCCCTTGCCTGCGTTGTGTTAAGGGCTATCTTCATTTCTTCTTCAATAAACTTTATAGTCTCTTCCAGACTCTTTCTGGTAACATCCTCATCGTAGACAAGCGTCCTTTTGAGAGGCATTCCAAGGGCGTTCTTATTCTCCTCTGAGTATGGAAGGCAATATAGGGTTGTAAGGTTAAAATATTCGTAAGCTCTCAAAAAATGAGCATCTTCCACAATCCTTCTTTTATCGGCCTCGGTACCTTCAAGGGCATCTATAGCGGATAGTACCGTATTGGCATAGGCTATTTTAAGAAACTCCTGCTCCCAGTAGTATGTCTGTAGGGCACACAGCTCCGGAAACCAGAGTATATACTGTAATTGGCCGTCGAATCTGCTTGGCTGAGCCAGATAGTATCCCTTGTACAAGCCATAGCTATCGGAGGCAAGTACTACTTCACGGCTACGGTCAAACAGAACATTATAATGGTTAAGGAGCATCTCCAGAGCCTCAATGGATTTTATCTCAAGATTGCTTTTCTTTTCAGGTGGTTCGCTTAAAAAATCATCACAACTTACAAAGAAAGTCATTAACAATAGTAACAAGCTTTTATAAATATATGTTTTCATATCTCTCTTTATTATTAATAATATCTATGACTTTAAAATTAAAACTCAAAAGACAATCCAAAAGTGTATTTTCTTGGAGGCTTTACCAGAGTTGTGGCTGCAATAGAGGTAGAGTTAAGAATGTATCTTGGATCCATTCCGTCGTGACTTGCACTCCAAAGAAGTCCCACATTGCTCACCTGGCAATAGAGCTTTACATTGGAGAATCCGGTTCCTGATATTAATGAAGCAGGAAGATTGTAAGATAGATTAACCTCCTGAAGCCTTATAGTGGATGCTTTATCAATATTAGTATGGAGGAACTGAGCCAGAGATCCCCACGCCTGCAGGTTTGTCTCTGTGGTTGAAGGCATCAAAGGGATGTGGGTAGCTTTGTTGTCAAGTACTTGTACTACATCCTTATGGAGAATTGAACTCTCCTTGGAATTCGTCAATATTGGATAGTTAAAGGTAGCCCTTCTGAAAATATGTCCAAACTCTCCGGTTATAAATGCAGAGAGATGAAATCCTTTAAAATAAAGGCTGTTCTGCCAGCCTAACAGCACTTTTGGCTGGTTTGACCCTGAGTATATCATATAATCTCTGTGGTCGCTGGTACTTGGTGCCACATTGTTAAAAGTCCATGTGTTCTCGTCTATACCCTGTAAATATGGAATGTTATTTTCATTCATTCCCAGGTATTTATAGGAATAGATAGATCCTACAGCTCTTCCTTCTTCAAAATGAGGCACTCTGATACTTGCAGCTGAGTAGCTTACTCTTTTAAGACTTAAAACTTTGCTATGGTTATAACTGAAGTTGAGTTTAGTAAGCCAGGTGAGATCAATTGAAGGTGAAGAGAGTTCATAGTTAAGGTTAAGTTCAACACCTCTGTTTAATATTTCGGCAGTATTGAACTCTTGCAGTGAAGTCCCTGTTAACCTGGGCAGATCAATCTCACCTACAATGTCTATTCCATGCTTGTTATAAAGTTCAACCGTTCCATATAACTTAGGTCCTTTCAAGGTAAAGTCAATACCAAAGTTTGTGCTCTTTGTTCTCTCCCAGGTTAGTGCAGGATTACCGTAGTCATTGATAACTGCATACTCAACTCCTGTAGGGGCGTAAACTCCCATCAAGGTAACCAGCGGCACAAATGAGGTTGATGTTACGACATTACCGGTATGCCCATAAGAAAATCTTACATTGAGTCTGTCAAAAATATTCCTTCCCCTAATGAAATCCTCCTTGTCGGCTTTCCAGTTAAGTCCAACCGACCAAAATGGTGCATACCTGTATTTCGGATCGTCCACAATCAGGTTTGAAGCATCAATCCTAAAACTACCTGTAACAGAGTATTTATTATCCAGCGTATATGCAATATTTCCAAGTATCGAAAAGAATCTTTCGTCTGTATAGCGTAATGATGGATTAAGCCCGGTTAGAGTATAATTTGTTGCTCCCCAATATGAATGAATCGGATAGAATATTTCAGGAGTTTGAGTGGTAAGCATATCGGGATTATATCCGAATATAGTGGGAGCGCTGTAAGACTCATTTATACTGGAAGATATCTCTGTAAATAGCCCTCCGGTGACTTCATGTCTCCCAAAGCTCTGATTATATTTAAGCTGATTCCCAAAGTTATATGCCCTGTTAGTACTGTAGCCTTTCAAAAGTTGGCCTCCAAGCGGCACATAGAGTTTGGAAACTTTTCTGGTGGCTTCATTATAATCTACCCATTTGTTTATCTGGTCCCTTACATAGTATGAATCCTCGCTATAGTAGCTATTGTTCTCTGTTTTGTAAACTTCATACTGAAATTTCGTCTCATAAGTTAAACCTCTGAATAATTTAAAATTCAAAGATGACTGCATTCTAAGGCTATTTCTTTCAGAAAGAAGCTCCCTGCTTTTTATCTCCTGAAGCAGATTGTAATTCCAGTCTTTCGGGAATACGCCATTTACGTCATCAATAAACTCCTGATAGTGAGCCCCTATCATTTTAGTATAAGCTCCGTTGTCATCAATAATTCTCTCATAAGGAGAGATGTTTTTAATATCAGAAAGTGAGGCCCCACTGTTATTATTCTTAGAGAACCTAGTCATAATACTAAAATTAAAATCAAGCCAACGGGTTATATTATAGTTATTCCTGAAATTGGCAAGTATCTCTCTATTATGACTGTATTTGAAAGAAGACTGATTCTTTGTGTATCTTACATTAAATACATACTGGTTTTTGTCAGAAGCTCCGTTTATTGAAAGATCATAGTTTTGAGCAAACGCATTTTCCAGAAGATATTTGTAAACATCATCTTTGTAATCTATCTGTTCAAGTTTCGTAATTTGTTGATTATACTCATTCTGGGAAATTCTTCCAAGGTCCCTCATATTCATCAGGGTTATACCCATAGTAGCTGGATTATTGTTTCCATCAACCTCTCTGGAGATTGAAAATGAGGAGAACATTTTGCCATTATCCCAAAGATATTTCTCCCACCTGAGGGCATCTTTGGATGAAGCAATCGGGTTTGCATATTCCAGATCTATTTTATCCTGTATAGAGACGAATGAGTTGAACTTTACATGTAATCCTTTCTTTGCCCTTTTAGTAGTAATAACCACAACTCCGTTGGATGAACGGGCACCCCAGATAGAGGAAGCAGAGGCATCCTTAAGGATGTGAACTGTTTCAACATCATTGGGATTAATGCTCTCCAGCCCATTTTCCACCTTAAATCCATCCACAACAACCAAAGGATTGGAATCTCCCATTGTCATTGTACTGATACCCCTTATTGTGAGCTTATTTGTACCGCCGTCACCATGTACCCTGAGTCCTGTAAACATCCCGTCCATTGCCGAGATAATATTGGTTGAAGGCCTGTTTTGGATCTCAGCTGCATTAATTATGCTTACTGCGCCTGCCGCCCGGTCTCTTGAGATTGTCTGGTATCCTGTGACTACTACAGCCTCCAGTTGAACAATATCGGTTATCATCTCAATATTATAAACACTGGCTCCTTTCGTTACAATGACCTCCTTCTGAAGCATTCCTATCATATAGAATCTGAGCCGGTCTCCATCATTGGCCTCAATTACATAAGCTCCTTTAGAATCGGAAAATGTCCCCATCTTTGAATTGAGGTTTTGTATAGAAACGCCCGATAGAGGCTCTTTAGATTCATCATTGACCTGTCCCGAAATTTTCCTCCCACGTTGTTTAACAGCAGGGGTATTCTGCTTTTCATTTTTAAATTCTTTGGGGGATAAGGTGATCTGTTTATCTACAATTTTGTACGAGATCTCCATACCTGAGAGAAGCTTATCCAATACAGGAATAATCTCCTCATCAGTAACGCTAATAGACACTTCCTTCTTAACATCAATTAGATAACTGGTGTAAACAAAAGTGTAAGGAGTCTGGCTTTGTATCTCTTTGAGAACATTTACCAGTGGAACATTAGTCAAGTCTATTGTGACTTTTTGTGCACTGACATTTTCTGAAAAAGATAGAAAAAGAAGCAGGAAAAGTAAAAATCCTGACAATCTTCTAATAGCTGATAGGCTCTTTAGTTTTTTCATACTTTTTTGTGTTTAGTTACAACCCTAATACACAAAAAAAAATAGATACCCTAAAAAAATCTACTTAAAATAAAGGGTAACATCCCTATTTTTTATGGAGTAGCCTATATTTGAGGTGATTTTAAGGAGTTCCAGAACCTGGGTTATTGATTCCGAAGTGAAGGTTGCCGTAAAGCAATATGAATATATATTTACATTATTAACAGTAAAACTGACTCCATACCATCTCTCCATCTTTTTAATCACCTCGGTCATCGGCGTGTCCTCAAATACCAGAAGTCCATCTTTCCATCCGGTATTAAGTTTTACACGGGCAACTCCTCTTTTACCTGAAGCTTTTGAATTGTCAGGGATAACAATCTCCTCCATAATATTTACATTGATCTCCTCTTTTGTACTCTCTCTTATCAAGCTTGCCTGTCCAGATAGAAGCGTGAATCTCAACTCCTTATCGTTTTCATATGATAAAAGATTGAATTCGGTTCCTATAACTTTTACTGTAATCCCTCTCTTTGTTTTTACATACATAGGCCAATCCCTGTTAGATTCAACGTAAAAGTAACCCTCACCATTCAATTCCACTACTCTTGCAACTGAATCAAACTTATCAGGAACATCAAGAGTACTGTTACTGTTAAGCCAGACTCTGCTCCCATCAGGGAGATTAATCAAGCCTTTAACACCGGGATTTACTTTGTACAGAGTTGTTATCTGCCTCTGCTCAGGAATAACCTTCTCTGGTGTGTTTACTATTATCAATTCTGAATTATCTTTTTTTAGGAAAAACTCATATACAGCACAAATCATAATAAGAGGTATCATCAGTATTGCCGCCACTTTCATAATACTTCTTATGAATGGAGTCCTGCCTTTTACCCGTCTTATCACTCCAATTTGACTTTGCTTATCAATTACCTTGTACGGGAAATTGTCAAATATAAAATCGGATCTTATCGAATTGAACAGAGCCGCATTCTCCTCATTTTGATTAACCCAATTGAGCAACTCCTCTTTTTCAGATTCAGAGGAGAATCCCTTTAAATGTTTTATAATTTTATCTTTATTCATTTTTACATGCACAATAACAATACACAAAATTTCACCTTATCCCTTAAAATATTTTAAAATAACCCGAGAGCTTTTTTCTGAAAAATTTAAGAGCTTTACTTATATGATATTCAATTGTCTTAACTGTCAAATCTTTCGACTCAGCAATCTCCTCGTAGGTCATTCCCATCTTTCTGCTTAATATAAAACTTTCTCTGTAAGTGGAAGGTAGCTGTGAATAAGTTCTCTCTATCAACTCTTCCAGCTCCAATGCTATAATCCTGGCATCAACCTGTTCGCTCTTTAATGTGCTTATTGACAGGTTTATATTTCTCTTTTCCAAACTATCCGTACACGAAAAGCATTGTTCTCTTAACTGGTTAAGAGATTTATTTTTAGCTATCTTAAAGATATAGGAACGAATATTTTGATCCGGATCGATAGTTTCCCGTGAAAACCATAACGAGATAAATGTCTCTTGTGCCAGATCATTTGCAATTCCGGAGTGTTTAATAAAGTGATTTATAAAGTGGACAATGTTATTGAATTCTGTAGCCATAAAAGCGGCAAAAACCTTCTCATTACCCTCTTTAATAGCCTGCGCTATGGATTTATAGCATATAAATTTATAACAATAGTCCGCCAATACAACTTTTTCGCCAAATATAAAAAATAAGTTTGTAACTATAAGCTATTATTATATTCCAAAGAATGCTCATTTTAAAGACGCTATTGACGAAAAATAAAACTATTTGCATTTTTAGTCAATAAGATATATCTTTACAACAAAAATAAATGATCGTTCGGGAAACATATCTGCAAAGGCTACGCCAGCTTAAAGATTATAACATAATCAAGGTAATTACAGGAATAAGGCGTAGCGGTAAATCAACACTTTTGGAATTATTTAAAAGAGAACTAATTATAAGTGGAATTTCTTCCCAAAATATAATTTTCTTAAATTTTGAAGAGAGAGAAAATTTACATTTAACCAGTTGGACAGCACTTTATGACGAAATAATAAAAACGATAAATCCCAATAAAAAATATTATGTTTTTTTAGACGAGGTCCAGTTAGTTAATGATTTTGAAAAACTCATCAATAGTCTTTTTACCAAGCAACACATAGACCTATACGTGACAGGCTCAAACGCTTATCTGCTGAGCAGTGAACTAGCAACACTCCTGACAGGCAGATATATAGCTATAAATATTCAACCTTATTCTTTTCAAGAATATGTGCTAGCATATGGAGAAGAAAAAAATACAGACCGTCTTTTTCGCAAATACATTAATACAAGTAGTTTCCCGGAAGCAGTTACACTTGCCCAGAGTAATGAAAATCTGGTAAACGATTATTTACAATCTATTTACGATACTGTTATCATCAAAGATATAGCACAGCGGTACAAGTTACGTAATATCCACAATTTACACCGCATAATAAATTTTGTATTTGACTCTGTTGGTTCGTATATATCGCCCACTAATATTGCAGCAGAACTCAACAAAAATTCACAAAAAAAAATATCCCATAATACTATCATCAAATATCTGGAATTTTTGACCCAATCTTATATACTGTATCCTGTTTCACGCTATGATATTAAAGGTAAAGAACTGCTTACCACTAATGGAAAGTACTATATGGTTGATTTAGGTTTAAGAAATATCACAGTAACCAATAAATATGATTCCGATTTGGGGCACAAACTCGAAAATGTAGTATACTTCGAACTTTTAAGACGTGGCGGAAAGGTCTATGCAGGAAAAAGTAACAACAAAGAAATTGATTTTGTAGTGCAGAAACCCAATAATAAAAGAGAATATTATCAGGTTGCATTTACCGTTAATGACGAAAAAATATATAAAAGAGAAATTTCGGCATTTAGCAACATCAAAGATAATTACCCCAAGTATCTCTTAACTCTCGATTTTGACAAAACCAACATAGATGGTATTCAAAAGCTCAATGTTATTGACTGGCTGTTGGCCTGAGGTACTATACTATCCGTAAATCTTAAAGGAAGCTGTTCTTTTCTAAAGTTTATCACGTTTAGCTCTGTTAAAATTTGTATTATCAGGTTAAATTGTGATTATTACAGTTTAGTAGTAAATAAAAACATTACTTTTGCTTAACAAATGAGTTTTTAATGGACAATCTGCAGGATTTTATTGCAGGAATTAATTCGCGATCTGAAAAATCATTTGAGCTGATGTTCAAATTGTTTTACAGAGAGCTGGTATATTTTTCAGGCTTGTTGCAAAATAGCGGAGACGATGCAGAAGATGTAGTCCATGATGTCTTCATCCAGTTCTGGGAGAGCAGATATACGTTTAATGATATTAAATCATTACGATCTTTCCTGTACACCGTAGTGAAGAATAAAACAATAAATAAGATCAACCGCCGTAACAGATTGTGCAAGGATACATCCTTACTGGAGAAAGAGCCCGACCAGGAGAAGATTATCTCTTCGATAATAGATACCGAAGTACTTTCAATAATAAATTATTCGATTGACCAGCTTCCCAAAGAGTGCGGCAAAATAATGAGACTAATTCTGAAAGGCTACAGCTGTGCAGAAATTGCAGTCAAGCTGAATTTAGCGCCAAGTACCGTAAGAGCTCAGAAGAGGATAGGCATTTCAATGCTCCGGGATATGATTCCCAAAGAAATATTTTTTATTTTATTTAGTCATTTTTGATCGCTGGATTGCTTTATACGAAAATAAAGTAAACGACATGATCAATTTTGAGGAGATTGACAACTCTATCCGGTACTGTATCAGAAAGTTATTTGATAAAAATGCAGATAATTCCTTTGACGGGAAAAGAGCTGTCGAAGATAATATTATCCGAAAATATGCCGATGAGAAAAGAGTTGAAAGAGAGCTGGAGATATTTAATTCGAAAAATGAGAACAAAGCGTACCTCAGGTTTGCTGATGCAATAAGAGCCAGGAAGAGAGAGCGAAGAAGATTGCATTTGTTAAGATTTGTATCTTTCAGCATTCCCGCCGCTGCAATACTTATAATTGCGCTGATCCTTTTCGGAAACGATAATTCCGATGTAACTATAATTAACAAAGCGGGAGTTGACAATAAGGGATATGTGCTCTTAGTCTCCGATGATGGCAAATACTATTCAACCAAAGGTGAGATAAAAGTTGTTAATAACGATGTCAAAGCCAAGGACAAAATACCGGTTGAAATTAATAAGGTAGAAGATCAGGAAAAACTGAATGACCAGATTAATACGGTCATCACGTCCCGCGGTATCCGGCAAAAGATTACATTATCTGACGGGACTGTTGTCTGGATAAACTCCGGCAGCCGTTTATCATTTCCTACCGAATTTAATGATTCTATCCGTAAAGTCACTCTGACAGGAGAGGCCTTTTTTGATGTCTCAAAATCTGTAAAGCCATTTATTGTGAGCCTTTGTTCCGGGGATGTTAGAGTTCTTGGAACGACATTTAACGTCGCATCATATGAAAACAGCTCATCTTCTGATATTTGGTTATATGCCGGATCTGTTAAGGTTGAGACACCTAAAATGTCGGTTATGTTAAATCCAGGTTTTAATGTGCAGATAGATAATCTTACATC